>NZ_JBFTSN010000482.1:0-4407 GCF_056400045.1 Paenibacillus sp. 01L418 | reverse complement strand
GTTACGGGCAAAAAGGATGATTTAAAGATTACATTTACGATTGGCAACAAAACAGCAGTTGTGAACGGCCAGAAGAAAGCATTGCAAGCAGAACCCTTTACGCAAAATGGTAACACTTACATCCCAATTAGAATCGTTGGGGAAGCAACAGGTAACTCCGTTTATTGGTCTGCAGAAGCAAATGTGATTCAAGTTAATAGTCCATCCTTTAAAGGGGCCTCTTACACGATCGACGGTATCCCGATATTTTTCAGTGCTGATGGAGTGATATCGTTTGGTCCCGCTGCAACCAACGCCCTGAATACCCAAAAAGAGTTAGCCGAGATCGATTCCATTACCAAGACAATTGCAAATTTCCCTGAATTCCGTGTTGTTGGTGCGCCACCAACAGAGAAGGAATCCAAACTACCAGGGTATAAAGGATATCCGGATTATTTTGACGCCAATTATGTAGCTGCAGCAGAGAATAAAGAAGCATTGCCACCACTGATGAGCAAGGGATGGATTTCATTATCTATGCTGTCTGAAATCGAAGGCGTAAGCAAACTTGGCAATAGCAATGCCAACATCATTACGATAGGCAAATATGTCGGCTTCGAAATCGTCAGAGTGGATATTAATTTGACAGCGGAATACAAAAAGGCGACGGATGGCGACTTTACTTTAAGTGACATTCGTATTAAGAAATACAAAGGAACCATGTATCTGAACATTGAAGATTTAATAACAACTGGACTCATAGAATCTAATTAACACTCATTTTTTTCAATTAAGAGTCAAATCATTGCTAAATTAATCGATTGAGCTGATCATGATTGACGCTTCTAAAAAAACTAGGGCCACTTTGGGGCCCTAGTTTTTTGTTTGTTAGCGATTATCCACTTTCAATGATAATCAACGAACGCCAATTTAGCTGTCGAAAGCCTTCGATACATATTCCTGGCTGACATTAACCAAGGTAACTTGAGTTTATTTGTTTCAGGCTATTCATAGGTTGCATCGAGGAGTTTGTTCATTATTTTAGCTTTATCAATTGCCACAATAATTTTGTCAAACCTATTCATCGTCCTTTCTGTGGCAGTTCGTAACTATTTCGGCTACCTACAAAACGGTTTCTTCCTGCTCCTATACCGACTATAAAGAGTAAGACCGAAGCGCCAAGCAGAATGAAAAGTGGCAGATTCCAACTATTTGTCAAATCATGTAGAAATCCTATAAGGGCAGGACCGATTGCGGCAAGAAGATATCCGATCGACTGCGCCATGCCAGACAGTTCCGCTGCTTGATGCGCATTTTCAGTACGTAAACCGAAAAACATCATGGACAAACTAAAGGCRCAGCCTCCACCAATTCCGAGTATTATGATCCATAACAGAATTATATTGGAGCTTCCGTATAGAAGTCCGAGCGTTCCCGTCAAAAGCAAAATGGTTATGATGACCACTAACAAACGTTGACTAGACATGCGCCCAGCAATAACGGGCACAATAAAAGTAAATGGAAGCAGAGCTAACTGCATTATCGAGAGGTACCATCCTGATTGGTTTGAGTCAATTCCTTGCTGCTTTAAAATTTCAGGCAACCATGCGATCAACACATAGAAAACCATGGACTGTATACCCATAAACAGGGTTACTTGCCAGGCAAGAGGGGATTTCCAAACATTCACATCATTACTGGCTATCTGTTGACTCATCGTGGTTGTTTGCTTCGTTTGATTTCTTAGTTGGGGTAGCCAACAGAGAATCGATACAAAGCTTAGAATCCCCCATATTCCCAATGCTCCCTGCCATTTTAGACCTGCGTTCACGGCTAGCGGTACACTGATTCCCGATGCGATTGCTCCAAATAAACTCATTGAAATGGAGTAAATACCTGTCATGGAGCCAATTTTATTTGGGAAATCCCTTTTGATTAAACTTGGCAATAATACATTACATATGGCAATTGCGAATCCAAGAATTGCTGTCCCAATATACAGATTAGCTATGCCAGATAAAGAACGTATTACAATGCCAACAGTCAGAAAGATTAGGGCAATCAAAATGATACGTTCAACACCATACCTTCGTCCTAATTTTGGTACTAGTGGCGATAATAAAGCAAAGGCAAGCAAAGGTACCGTTGTTATCAGGCCGGCTAATGTATTTGAAATAACAACGTCATCCCTTATGAAACTCACTAAAGGACCGACTGAGGTTAAAGGAGCACGTAAATTAGCTGCAATAACAATAATGCCGAGAATTATCAGTCCGATAGAAGATGGTACGGCTTTTTTATTTTGTTTGTTCGACATTTTTCATTTCTCCTTCCTGAATTTATACGTATAATTTGTTTCCTACTGATTGAAAAAATATGAAATAACATCCGCGCGAATATTAAAAGTATATTATAGTATATTATTTTTAACAAGTGGTATTGTATAATATACATAAAATCATCTGAAAACAAAAATACAACTCTGAATTCCCGTCATGGAATTCGGAGTTGTATTAAATAAGTAGGATTTCTGACTTTTAGAAATCATACTTTAAGCATATATGGAGCACTGTTTCGCTATTCGTATGATTGGTATAAGAGTGAGGACAATCTGCACGAAAACTGATCGTATCATATTGATTCAATGTGTAAACCTCTCCATTGACTTGAATTTCAATGGAACCAGTCATTACTGTCGCAATTTCTGTTGTATTCGCATGATGACCTTCAGGGTGATACGAGCTATTCGGCTGTAAGTAAGCCCGACACATTTCAATATSGTTGCTTGTGTGTTTAAAGACTGGTTCAATGATCCAATTTTTTTGATCATTAGAAAACCGCAGTCCTTCTCCTGCTCGATACAAACTAACAGGCTCTTCTGATTTCAACAAAGCCAATAGCGGTAAAGACATGCCTTTTGAAATTTTCCAAATAATCGCCAAAGTTGGATTTGTATCGCCACGTTCGATATTCCCCAGAGTAAGTTTGCTTACACCCGTTAATTCCGCTAATTCGTCTAAGCTCATGTTTTTTTCTTTTCTGTACTTTTTCAAGGCACCGCCGATTTGTAATACAAGCTGTTTTGATTCATCGATTTCATCCATTTGATATTCACCTCAACAAAAAACAATTATAGCAAGTATACTGTTTATCTAGACTCTTTTCCATACAATTAGTATTGGATGGTGGACTATTCTCCTCTGTACAATTCTGTACACAAACAAAAAAAACCTCCCCGCAGTACCCTGCAGAGAGGTTCCTTCTAATAGAATATCTTCTCATCCCGCTTATCCTTAAGTATTTCCACCGCTTCCCGGAACCGCAGAGAGTGTATAATCTCCCGCTCCTGCAAATACTTCAAGCTATCCTGCAGATCCACATCATCCCTAAGATCAATTAGCCACTGATACGTCGCCCTAACCTTCTCCTCCGCCGCTATGTCCTCATATAGATCCGCAATTGGATCACCTTTGGCCTGAATGTACGTAGCCGTAAAGGGTACGCCGCCTGCATTCTCATAAAACAAGGCGCTGTTATGAGCCACATAATGAGCACCAAGTCCAGCAGCCTTAAGCTGTTCTGGCGTTGCATCTTTTGTCAGCTTGTAAATCATGGTCGCAATCATCTCAAGGTGTGCAAATTCGTTGGTGCAATGCCTTCCAAGACTGACTTGGCATTATGGTATCCTACTCATTTAGACAATATATAAAAAAGCCACATGTTATGCGACTTCCGTTGTATAGATATTCATATCATCAGACAGAACTAATGTTGCTCTTCAAAATAATGAACTCTGAAATAATAACTTCTTTTAATGTTATTTTCTTTTTTGTTTCGATCTATTGGAGTTAGAAAAATCACATCATCTGGGTTTTTCGCAACTCCAAACACTTCTCCTTTAAAACTTACTGTTTCTAAATCCCAAGTCAATAGACTTACCGTAGCTTTGATCAGGGCTATGGTGCCGATTGAAATCAAATCCTCTAAGTCCTCACCCGTATTATCGTATTTTTTGAGGTTGTGGACACAACCCTATGTAAATCATTGCTGCCAAGAGTGGAAAGCTATCCTCTGCAGTTCGATCCACACTAATAGTAAACACCCATTGTATAAATACAATGAGTGTCTGTCTTTCATTACTTAATCGTTTTTAGCTTAGGCGAATTGCTCTCTCATAATGATATCACCGTTGATAAGCTATTTCTCAAAATCCGAACCCAATTAGCCATTCTCCAAAGCAATTGGTCTACGGCCAGCATGCAAAGAAGCTCTTTATTAACGTTCACGTTAACCAGAAGAGGAAGATTGTCGATCGTATTGTCAAAACCTTTTATCGTGCAGCTTTGGGGGATAGGAAACGCCCGTTTCTCTAACGCTAAGAATGCGAATTGAGCAGTGGCTCAGAGCAGATGTCATCAACATCAATAG
>NZ_JBFTSN010000481.1:0-4427 GCF_056400045.1 Paenibacillus sp. 01L418 | reverse complement strand
ATCAATGCTTCCTTTCAATGAAGCAGAAGACTTCCTGTCGCGCATTGCAAACTTTGCATACAAGACATCTGTTCGCGACTTGACGAAGCAGCCGCTTTCGCCTGATGAATTCAAGACGCTTAAGACGCTCTATACGAATTCACAGGAAATATCGAAGGATTTGTCAAAGATGCAGAAGGATGTGCTGAACAACCGTCTGCGCTGGATGGACGCTGAAATCGCAGCTGCCAAAAACGCAAGTGACCCCAACATTATCATTGACGGCTTTAGATCGGTAGACAAGAAGGTAAGTGAATATCCAGAAATCAATTGGGGCCCTTCCGTTAGCAGCATGTATCAGAAGCGTACGATTAAAATGCTTGGCGGAAACATGGTGACCGCTGAAGAAATTAAAAAAGAAGCGGCTAAGTTTACTGATGTTCCTAATGCTGACATCCGTGTTGTTGAAAATGCGAAAGGAACTGAATATGCTTCGTTCTCAGCGACGGTGAAAGAAGGCAAGGACAGTACGCTTCAAATGGATTTTACGGAAAAAGGCGGCCAGCTTCTCTACTTTTTGAATTCTCGTGATATTGGAGAAGCGAAAGTGACTTTTGAAGAGGCAAAAGCATCGGCTGATTCCTTCTTAAAGAAACACGGATTTAAGGATATGAAAGCTATTAGCTATGACAAGTATGAAAACACAGGTGCATTTACCTATGTAGGTACACAGAACGGGGTTCTTATTTACCCTGATAAATTAACCTTGAAGGTTGCTCTTGATAAAGGGCAGACGGTAGGCTTGCAAGCAAATGATTATGTGTATCAACATCACACTCGCAAGATACCTAGTCCAACGATTACAAAAGCTGAGGCAAGGAAGGCGCTAAATCCGGAGATGAAGGTGCAAACCGAGCAAATGGCGATCATCTTCAACGATTTAGGCAAAGAGGCTCTTTGCTATGAATATACGGGTAATATGAACGGTTCGATTTATCGCGTATATATCAATGCAGAAACCGGCACGGAAGAATCGATTGAGGAAATGTCTCATGAAGATTCTAAGGCAGCTTCTGACAAATAACGATATGGCTCCCCTCAAATCGACGTGTTATAATGACATGTAAATGGGGGGAGTCAATTTGTTGCCAAAAGTGAACCAAATGCTTTACTATCAGATCGCATCGTCAGACGAAGAGGAAGCAGCGATTGAATACAAGTCCCGTATTGCCGATGAGCAAGAGGACGGCTTACTAATAGAAGTTCCAATTAGCGAGAAATCAGGAAGGTACAAGCGTCTTTTTTTAGGAGATGAGCTTTCTGTTTATTTTGTATCAGAGGATGGCATAAAAAATTATTTCGATTCACATGTCCTTGGATTCAAAGAGGATGGCGTTGTTAAACTCATAAAAATTCGCAGGCCTGAACTGGATCGCATTACTAAAGTTCAAAGACGCAGCTTCTTGCGCGTATCAGCTGAACTTGAGATTGCTGTTAAAATGTCAAGCAACATTCGGTTTGTATGTGAAACCGATGATGTTGGCGGTGGCGGAATCTCCTTTATATGTGATGGGAAATGGCAGATCGCACCTGAACAAGTACTAGAGTGCTGGTTGCTAGTTCCGTTTAAGAACGGGACCATTGAACATGCTTTTTTCCGTGGGGAAGTCGTACGAGTTGTCCAGCTTGAATCCGGAAGGAAGCAGGCTATGATTAAATATGTGAGCATCAATGATTCAGAGCGGCAAAAGGTTATCAGGTACTGCTTTGAGAAGCAGCTAGAATATCGCAATCGCTGAATAACATTCGTTTAATATGGAAAACTACCCAGAAAGAGGAAGGGGTTGTCCATATGACACGAAATCTGTTACATAAAAAAACAAACCGCAAAAAAATGATTAAACTAACGGATGAAGTAAGCAGCGTATTGAAGAAAATCATCATTACGCTCGTTATTTTACTCGTATGCTCACAAGCAGCATTGCAAAATGATACGGTTAGATATTGGCTGACGGGTGTGGATCAGTGGGAAGGAACCCATATGAACTGACGCTCAGCTTTTGCATCTGCGTATATAGTGTGGTATAATTTTCACGTTCGCAGGCAAAGCCTGCTTTTTTCTTGAGAGGTTTGCGTCGCATTCTTACATGCATTCGGCCAGCCGTCTCTACTAAAAGGGGGTTGACCTTAGGTGGTGCATCACGAAGGTGACAGCGACCGTATGAACATTGCAATTGACGGGCCGGCAGGCGCGGGCAAGAGCACGGTTGCACGGAAAGTCGCCGAGCAGCTTGGCTATGTGTATATCGATACAGGCTCTATGTATCGCGCAGTAACACTAAGCGCCCAGCGAGCAGAAGTAAAGGTGGACCAGACAGCCAAACTTGCTGAACTAGTAAAAGCATTAGAGATTGAGCTTGAGCCTGGTGAACATGGCCAGTCGGTATTTGTGAATGGTGAAAATGTAACCGCATTGATTCGCTCGCGCGAAGTGACGCTTCAAGTGTCTCATATTGCTGCGAATGAAACGGTACGTGAAGTTCTTGGCGACTTGCAGCGCAAGCTTGCAGAGCGTAAAGGCGTCGTAATGGATGGCCGTGATATTGGTTCACATGTGCTGCCAAATGCGGAACTGAAAATTTTTCTGACTGCATCCGTTAAGGAACGGGCACTTCGCCGTTACCGTGAAATAGTGGACACTCAAACCATTTCGCTTGCCCAATTGGAAGCGGAGATCGCAGAACGTGATCGTTTGGACGAGCAACGTGACATCTCACCGCTCATATGTGCGGAGGATGCTATTGTACTCGACAGCACCGCCATGACAATTGATGAAGTCATTCATGCAATTGTGAAATTAAGCCGAACCAAATTGGCGGAGGCGAAGTAAACTATGTCATATCTTATTTTTAGGTTTCTCCTGCGTGTTATTTACACGGTGTTATTTCGATTAGAAGCTAGAGGCACGGAAAATATTCCAGCCGACGGACCTGTTGTCCTCGCTTCGAATCATTTGAGTAACTTTGATCCGCCTACGGTTGGAGTCAAGGTGAAACGCAAGGTTTATTTTATGGCGAAAGAGGAATTATTTAAAGTTCCCGTATTTGGGCCTCTTATTCGTTCGTTTGGCGCGTTTCCAGTCAAACGCGGCGGTGTGAGCAAGGACGCTATCAAGTCTGCGATCACGTTGCTGAAAGAAGGCAATGTCATGGGTATTTTTCCGGAAGGCTCTCGCAACAATCAATCTGGAGCAGCCAAGAAGGGTGCAGCCATGATTGCTGTTCGCAGCGGCGCAGCAGTCGTTCCTGTTGCCATTGTCGGTAAATATAGACCATTCAGCAAAATAATCGTTTGTTACGGCAAGCCTATTGATCTTACTGCAATTATTGAAGAATCATCGCCTGATATGCTTGAGCAAGTAACAGACGCCATTATGGCTCGCATTCGCGAGTTAGCTGCAAACAATCGTTAATTTATGTTTTAAATGCTGCTTTCGCTCTAGGCGCTTGCGGATTTAAATAAAGTTGGGGTTAGAACTGAGGAGGTTATTTCAATGTCAGAAGAAACTAATGTGCAAGAATCCGTGGCGGAAGAAGTAAGCCAAGACGCTTTGGATAATTTCGTGTCTTTGAAAAAAGGCGATTCCGTTAAAGGTACGATCGTCAAAATCGAAGATAACCAAGCTTATGTAAGCCTTGGATATAAATATGACGGTGTTATTCCGGTTCGTGAGCTTTCTGCAGTGCAGATTGAAAACGCAGCGGATGCTGTTCAAATCGGTCAAGAGGTTGAGCTTAAAGTTGTAAGCATCGATGACGAGAAAGAAAAGCTTGTTCTTTCAAAACGTCAAGTTGACGGCGAAAAAGCATGGGATGTTCTTGAAAAACGTTTTGAGAGCGGCGAAGTATTTGAAGTTGCTGTTGCTGACGTTGTAAAAGGCGGCCTTGTTGCTGACGTAGGCGTTCGCGGATTTATTCCAGCATCGATGGTTGAGCGTCATTTCGTTGAAGATTTCGCAGGTTACAAAGGTCGTACGCTTCGCGTTAAGATCAAAGAAATCGATCGTGAGAACAACAAAGTGATCTTGTCTCAAAAAGAAGTACTTGACGCTGAATTCGAATCAAGCAAAAAGCAAGTTATTGCTGCGCTTGAAGTAGGTCAAGAACTTGATGGTACGGTTCAACGTCTTACACCATTCGGCGCTTTTGTTGATATCGGTGGCATTGACGGCCTAGTTCACGTATCCGAGTTGTCATGGCAGCATGTTGCACATCCGAAGGATGTAGTTTCTGAAGGTCAAGCGGTACGCGTTAAAGTACTTAAAGTTGATCCAGCTGCTGGAAAAATCAGCCTTAGCTTGAAAGCCGCTCAACCAGGTCCTTGGGATTCTGCTGGTGGTCAATTTGCAATTGGTGATATCGTAACAGGTACTGTTCGCCGCCTAGTTC
>NZ_JBFTSN010000480.1:0-4461 GCF_056400045.1 Paenibacillus sp. 01L418 | reverse complement strand
GGCTTAAACAGCTGGGCCAGCGTATAGGTTTGTCCTGTCGATTGCTTAAAAGTCAGCGATTGCTGAAGCGTCAAGCCATGAGCTCCGCCAGTAAAGGCATAATTGAACAAGGAAAGACTAAGATAATCTTTTTGATTATTTTTCTGTTCAAAATAACCCAGCATCTGCGCTCTCGGATCATCAAGCGAGCCTTGATTATGAACCATCTGCTGCACGGTATGATGAATCGTATGGTTGATCTTTTTATCTGCAGCTTCGCTTCTGCCCCCGCTCACATAAGGCAATGACAGCTCGGCTTTCGGAAAATCAGCTTTTGCCGTTTGGATAACGACTGGCGGTTGAAATGACATATGAAAGACACCTTCCTATTCGGTAAGATGCTCCATTGTATGCATTACACGTCTCATCTCATGCCAAACGATTCCGCCATGCGTAGAAGCAGACACCCCTCTACGCTCAAATTGCTCCGATTCGTAGAACGGAATCAAATGCTCCTCGCACATCAGTATAATGGTTTCAATATGTGATGAACTACATTGTTCGATCAGCTTCCTCAGCAACAATGTGCCGATTCCACGCCCGCGATAATGTGCATCAACTGCGATAGTAAGGATGCAAAAGTTGTTCCCCTCAAAAAAATCAGCTTGATTCCCCTTCATCTCATCACCGCAATCAGTCTGTGAAGTACGGATGCCGTTTGTTATTCCAACTAATTGGTCGCCAAGCCAAGCTGACCAAAAAAATGAACGATAATGCTTATAGCGAAATTGAAACCCTGCCATGGTAGCAGCAGCTTCAGGAGAATAGCATTTTTGCTCTAGCTTAATAGCAGCGTCGAGCTCAGCTTCTGTTATGAGGCGTAGTTCAATCTCGTTCACAGGAGTGCCTTCTCGCGTTCAGTCAATCTTCTGCCGCTTACGTTAAGAACAAGTTTACCGTCTTTCAAGCCGAGAATCTGATCAGCAAATCGCTCCGCCCAGTCCCCCTGATGCATAACAGCAATCACAATTACGCCTTGCTCCTTGCATAGCGCTTTCAAATCAGTTAGAACTTGATCCGCCGTATGGGGATCAAGTCCCGAAACCGGCTCGTCGGCTGCAATGACTTTAGCGCCATGAACGAGTGCTCTTGCGATAGCCATACGCTGACGTTCGCCCCCGCTTAGAGTGCTCGCCTTCTGATGTGCTTTATCAAGCAGGCCGCGTTTTTCGATCATATCCATTGCACCCATATAATCATCATTACGTACCATCCCGGTCCATCTCCGCCAAGCAGGCGTTTGTGAAATTGAACCGATAATAACATTTTTTAATCCCGTCTTGTTCGGGAATAGAAAAGGTTTTTCTTCCAAATAAGCAACCTCTCTGCGAACTTTAAGCTTGCCTTTGAATCCTTCTTTGAAAATATCTTTGCCATCAAATTGATAGGAACCTTCACTCCACTTTTCTTGCAAGGCTAGGCACCGAAGAAGTGTGGACTTCCCGCTTCCGCTATCACCTTTAATGGCGATAAAGTCGCCAGGATAAGCCTCAAAGCTAATATCATCGAGCACCTTAGGCCCGCCGGGAATACGTCTGGATAAGTTCTTTACTTTGATCATTTTCCGCTCTCCTTCTGTTTGCAGCAACTGCTTCTATGAATCTAGTTTACGTTAAACAAAAAACAGTTTCCATACAAACAAATGTTTGGTATAATAAAAACAAGAACAAATGTTCTAATGATCGACGAATTCAACATTTTGAAGGAGGCCTGATCACCATGAATAACATCTGCGAAAATTTCCGATATGTAGAGAATGAACGTCTTGGACGCGACTTAACTTTTAAGTTTTACGCCGATGGACGGCTTATTATCATCGATAATGTTGCAGAGGAGGTGATCACTCCCAAAGATTTAAAGGGCGCCAGCAAGGACTTCTACGTTCGCAGACGTATCGCTTTCATTAAGAATCAATTAAAAGCTTCACAGCTTAAATATGCATAACATGGATTAGAAGGAGAGCTGACGCAATTCAAGCTCTCCTTCTGTGTTCATAAAAACTTGCTTCATTAAGGGAGCTGTTTGTTAATGCCGTTTAAGCTCGCAGGTCGCTTCGCGAATTTATCGGTTTTAAGCTTGCCTGACTGTCCACGCAAGGTAGAATGATTTTGACGAGATTCTCCAGTGCCGTTTTTGTTGATAGCCATTGCAATCACCTCCACTATCATTATGCCGATATTATTGGATATGTATGTAAAAGCAGTCCCTCTCTTACACCCTACATTGACTCGACCCTGCCACTTGCGGTAGATTGATCATACAGTTTCAAGTTTTGCAAAGGAGATCGTATACATGAAGCAACAAATTATGTTTGACCTCGACGATACATTAATTCACTGCAATAAATACTTTTACTTGGTCATTGATCAATTTATTGATGCGATGACCACTTGGTTTGGCAGCTCTCCCCTCGTTTCAATACAAGCCATCCGAGACAAGCAAATGGAGATTGATATTGCCGGCGTAGCCGTATTCGGATTTAAAAGCGAGCATTTCCCACAATCGTTTGTTGATACTTACATTCACTTCTCTCATTTGACTGGTCGCAAGAGATCAACAAATGAAGAAAACTTTCTATGGAAGCTTGGCTTAAGTGTATATGAGCACGATACCGAGCCGTATCCAAATATGGAACAAACGTTGTTCTCACTAGCGGAGGCCGGCCATGAGCTTCATCTCTATACGGGGGGCGAGATGCCCATTCAACGTCGCAAGATTGAGAAATTAAACTTGGAGCGTTATTTCGATTCCCGCATCTACATTCGACGCGTCAAAAATAGCGACGCACTAGAAACCATTTTGTCCAATGGTGTCTTCGATCGCAACAGTACGTGGATGGTTGGCAACTCCATTCGAACGGATGTTGTTCCTGCATTAACAGCAGGTATTCACGCTATTCATATGCGTGCGATAACCGAATGGGAATATAACATCATTCAGATTGAAGTGGAACCAAAAGGCGCTTTTTTAACCTTGGATCATCTAAAGGATGTCCCTGGCGCTATTCACGGGTACGTTAATCGATAAAGGAAAGACAAAATCAAATAAACCCGAATTCGTCCTTGATGCTTCTGACGAATTCGGGTTTTTGCTATGTGAGAAAAATGGCCTCTACTGTTCGATTGCCAGTTCTCCGGTACCCACATTTCTAAGCACTATTTTTCCTTCTCCAGGCGTTCCATCCGGAAGCTCAAGCTTCAGCTTAGTCGTCTTCCCCTTCTCGACTAAAGCTTTCACCTGAGTATCCGTCAAATTCCTGCCAAAGCTTTCTTTCCATATAACGAATTTACAGCCTTCCTTGTAGTGAGAACAGCCATAGCCTTTGCGCCCCATAAAGATGGAACCGCCGCAGCCTGGCCTTGGGCAAGTGGCAATGACAGTCGGGCTGCCTGATACACTAGACGCAGCCGATGCCGCTTTTTTTGCCGCTCCAGCCGTTTTAGTTGTGGCTGTACGGGTGCGAGTCGCTGTACCTGACTTTCCGCCAGAGCCTTTGCCGGAAGCAGGAGCTTCACTCTCAAATGATGTTTTGGCGGCTCGTGATTGAACGCGAACCTTGTCCACGATCATCGTCGCGAATTTTTTTACATTTTCCATGAATTGTCCATCCGAAGCAGTTCCTCTGGATATCTCGTTCAATCGTCGCTCCCACAACCCCGTCATCTCAGGAGAGGTAAGCAAATCAATACCAGCACCACGAATCAGCTCAATAGCTGTTCGACCTTTTTGTGTAACTTGTATTTTTTTGYCCTGCATTTCCACATAACCAACGTTTTTCAGCCGCTCAATCGTAGCTGCACGCGTAGCTGGTGTACCTAATCCTGAATCTTTCATTGCATCTCGGACATCCTCGTCCTCAATTTGTTTGCCTGCGCTCTCCATTGCTTTAAGCAGTGTACCCTCCGTGTAATGCTTGGGAGGCTGTGTGTCCTTCTCTTTCACAATGGCATCCGAACAGATAATCCCTGCATCTGCTGATATGGAGAAAGGCTCATTTACTTCAATTTCTTCGTCCTCTGCTTCTTCCTTATCCTTGCTTTTGGCTGAAGGTTTTGCTTTCTCCTTCTTCTGGTCAGCATAGATGACCTTCCATCCTAAGCTAAGAAGCTCCTTAACTGTCGTTTTGAACATTTCGTTCTCTACCTCAGTCAAGACGGTGTGAACCTTATATTCAGCAGCTGGATAAAATTGCGACAAAAACCTTCGCACGATCAAATCATACAGCTTTTGCTCATCAGGGCTGAGTCCATTTGCTTTACGATTCGTTGGCAAAATGGCATGGTGATCCTCAACCTTAGTTGGGTTGCAAATAAATTTATTCCCCTTATGCACAAGGCTCCGATTAGCCCCTTTGACGAGATCATCATAGGCGGTACCTTGAAGTGCATTCAACGTTTTGTGCATTTCAGGAATGTTCTGCTC
>NZ_JBFTSN010000479.1:0-4463 GCF_056400045.1 Paenibacillus sp. 01L418 | reverse complement strand
GTTTTTTGCTCTCCATCGGTAATAGGTAGMACGTGGCACACCCAGCCATGCACAAGCTTTGGTGATCGTAACTTCCCCGTGAATCAACTCAACCAGTTCAACTATGATTTTTGGTGACAACTCCTTTCCATTTCCTTGTACTTTTTTAGCACATCTATTTGTTGCTTTAAGAACCGATTCTCCGCCTTTATTTGCTCCAGTTCCGAGGTAAACTCAGGTCCTTTACCATAGCTGTATTGTTTGCCTACAGGTTGCTCCAAGCGGTTTAATTCGCCCTTGCGGTACCATCGCATCCAGGTTTCCAATTGCGTCTTATTTCGAATGCTCAGCTGCTCCATGACCTCTTTCACTGGAACTCCTGTTATTCTCAATTCAATAGCTTTCATTTTTGTTTCCACTGGGTAACTTACTCTTGTTGCCAACGTAAAAACACCTCCAAGGTTGTCTCCATATCTTACGACATGGTTGCATTTTCTTGAAGGTGTTTTAATTTGTCTCACGCTAAGGGGTCAGTCCCCTCGAACCCTAATTTCAACTTGGTTTTTTTTGTTAGGGGAGTTTTGAGTGAGAATTAATTTTTCTGCATAAACAAATTGGAAATAACCGTAGTACAAAATAGCAATTGGTATGGTTATGATACACAGGACTATAGCCAAAGCACGAAAAGTTCTTTTTCGTTCTTCTTTTCTATCTACCATTTAATGCACCATCCCACCGTCATTAAGATATTGTTTATCTTCGTATGCTGAAAAAGGAGTACACAAGCAAAACATCTCCAAAGAAGATTGCCATCAAAAACGCTCTCCATAAATATTTTAAAAACACCGTTAAAGCACCTGTCTCCTTATTTCTGCATTTACTTCATTTAGAAGGCTGCTAGGACATTATATTTCATTTACTTTAATCCAAAAAGTGTAACTTTCAGGTGTTCTATTTCATGTTTTCGACTTGGTCATTTCCACGCTAAACTGCCCATTAGTTTAACAACTTCAGCAGGCAAAAGAAAAAACCTCCCCGCAGCACCCTGCAGAGAGGTTCTCCCAAATAAAATATCTTCTAATTGCACTTACCCTTAAGTATCTCCACCGCTATGATATGCTCGTTGGTACTCATCGTTTTACTACCACAAGAACAACTCGTTCCCTTTTAGCTTGAAAACAGCTTCCATGAAATAATAGTCGCCATAAATGATTGAAATATGAATGTCTTGATGATGATACGCTGCTGAACCATTGATCAACAGATGATCGGAATCCGTCGTCCAGTCGCAGCGAGAAACGTCCAGCGTTTTCAACAGCTTCAGTGCGGCATTCAGATAGACTTCCTTCTCATACTCGCCAACCGCTTTGGCGATTTCGATCAGTCCGCAAGCCGCGATCGCCGCTGCCGTGGAATCTTCGTAAGCGGGCTCGTTCGGTTGACGGAAATCGATCGGAATAATGCCGTTATCCGGAATATTCGCCATAAAATAATGCGCCACGCGTTTGGCTGCCTGCAAATACTCCTGCTTCCCTGTATGCTTATAACTGATCATAAAGCCGTACAAAGCCCACGTCTGCCCACGCGTCCACGACGAGCCTTCCTCGAATCCTTGACCGCCATAAGTTCGGACAACGCTTCCCTTGAATGGGTCGAACTCCACGATATGATTCACGGAACCGTCCGGCCTAATAAAAGCATCGAGAGCGGTGTCCGCATGCTTCATCGCGATTTGCGCATATCGCGGATCTTTGGTCTCTTCGCTCGCCCAATACAGAAGAGGAAGATTCATCATGCAATCCACGATCGCCCACCCTCTCGTATCTTCGCTGGTTGTATCATCGTTCCAAGCGCGGATAAACCCGCCCACCAAGTTTAATCGTCCGGCAAGCAAGTTGGCGGCATGCAGCGCCCTCTTGCGGGATTCCAGATTACCGGTAACTTTATAATTGGCCACACTCGTAGGCAGCCACATAAAACCGACATCATGATGCAGACCGTAGAATTGATGGAGACTAGCATCCAAAGCATCTTCCGTGAAATTGGCGATTTCCTTGTACTTCTGAGCCCCGGTTTCATGGTACATAAGCCACATCATGCCGCCCCAGAACCCATTCGTCCACCAGTTGATATCTTTCTTGATCTGGTTATCGTGCTCACCGTTACTTGTGGTATATGGAATTTTGCTGCTTGATCTTTCACTTACTGCGCCCATTTTGGCTGTTATTTTGGAAATAACATTTTCAACCCAAATTTGATCGTCAGTCTGTAGGTTCAACATCTTTTCACTCCTATTCATATCTTTCTAAGGGTTTCGCCTTTTCAAGCCTATTTGGATATTTGCATATCTCTTTCGTGTATCGAAACAAAGTATCGCTCTCCAAGCTCGAAGTTAAATACACCATCCGCTGTTTCAACAATCTGAACAGCAGGCTGCTGCCCCCCTTGGAAAGGAATAAGCACCGTCAAGAAAGTAACTGTACCGCTGAATCTATCTTGGAAGCGTACCCTTGTCGAAGGCCTTGAGAGATCGGTCTCATCAGACAACCTTCCTTGTAGAAAATCCAATTCCCCTATATGGCTTGTTGCAATCACCAGATTCGCAATTTCGCTCGTCGCAATCACGCCGCCCAGTTTCTCCTTCACCTCGACAAAATCCAGATGGAAATAGCGCTGAACGCTATGGTTATTCAGCCCTTCTACAAGGTCCGCAATAAGAACGAACCGATTATCGACTAGTGAAATATGCCTGTGATGAATCACCGGTTCGTAGTTTGTATGGCAGGCGCTGGCGAGCCGGTAGAAACCTCTATCCTCCACATTGTAGATTCCGCCGGGTTTTTGCGGTCCGTATTGAAAGGGGCGAATATACTCAAAATGATCTCGCTCATCGATTAGCAGCGTAGAGTGATAATTTGAACTCTTGAACTGTTTGCGGTCCTCATCATCTCGATAACAAAAAAATCCGGGATCACAAATCATGTCTTTTCCGAGCGCAGTAAAATCAAAGCTCATCAAATCAATGTGGGCATGGGCATTTTGAACAGGGCTTTTACATGTAAACAAAAAACTGAGAGCCTTTGAATCCCAGCCACTGCGGATAATCGCTTGATGCAACGTTCGATTCCAAAACGTCGTCGGTTTATCCAATACAAACTGTCTGCCCTGCAGGGAATACAGCTCTTCCACGAATTTGCTGACATCGAGCGCCCTCCATACATGCTTGCTTGCTTCCCGTACCACCTCGTTCACATCGATCAAATTCGTTGCAAGTCCGAGCCAGGATACATCCTCCAAAGCAAAATACCCATAGACGCCGGACATTACAGCAAGGGGATTCGCATAGGAATCGCCGACAGGTACACATTTCCCGGTTGGTCTTAACGAGTAGATCGAGTAATCCAAATTTTTTCTAAACCGCTCCATGTACGCTGGTGAGAACTGAAAATGGAAACGTTTAGCCAGAACCACAGCCAGCCCGAACCAGAACATGCAGCCATTATGATAAGATGGGCAACCCTCGATTTGACCGCCGTCCTCCGTCAGCTGCGCTATGCTGCACTTTTCGATGCCATCGATCGCAAAAGCCTTCCATTCTTCCGCTTCTTTCAGCTCGGGAAAATAAAGGGCCGTCGTCAGAAGACCCAAACACTCCATTAAATAATGATTATGATCCGCTTTAGGCCACAGCTGAGGCGACACGTTGCGCAGAGCTTTTATTTGCTTGTAAATGACCGTTAAATACTGCTCCAACACTGCTTCCGTAAACAGC
The DNA here is from genome assembly GCF_056400045.1 of Paenibacillus sp. 01L418. Classification (NCBI taxonomy): domain Bacteria; kingdom Bacillati; phylum Bacillota; class Bacilli; order Caryophanales; family Paenibacillaceae; genus Paenibacillus; species Paenibacillus sp. 01L418. The sequence continues at coordinate 712 of NZ_JBFTSN010000479.1, read as the reverse complement.
TCCGAATGACCTAGATGCTCCAGGATAAGCGGCCAAATTTTGTAGGCTCGAATACCAATCTCCAAAACCCTCAGCGGATGGCATTCCGTAAAATAGTCAATCGGCTTATCGAGTAAGTCCTCGGGAATAGTGACGAACTCGATCCAGTCCATCATTTCGTCGATGACCTTAACACCGTACTTTACATCCTTAGTGAGAGAATAGGCTTCCAGCAAGTCCTGCCAATGAGTCATGCGATTCAGCTGCCATAAATATTCATTATCATTATGTCTGCGCTCCAGCCAGTTAGGCGGGTGCCCTACAAACTCCCTGACTCCCCCCGTACCGGGAAGCATGATCATCCCTCGATAAGCGAGTTCTGCATTCGCGATCGTCTCGCGCACATGATCAGGCATATGGGCTGCTATATAGGCGGCTTTATCTTCCATCGGCTCTAGCCGCGAACGCAAGTTAGCTAGCAGGTCTGTTGTACTTATCGGCTCAATCAACAATGATTGCAGATTCATTTTTTCATCTCCATCATATAATTTTTGTTTCGTTACGATGTTCTCGATCACATTTTCGATAACGTTTACAATCCAGAAGGAATACTCCCTCCGAAATCATCACGACTCCGGAGGGAGGGGTTCCAACTATTTCATGTAACGGTCATATGCACCTTGTTCCAGTTCAAGCAGTTGCTTGATGCCTAAATCTTCCAACTCCTTAATAT
>NZ_JBFTSN010000478.1:0-4464 GCF_056400045.1 Paenibacillus sp. 01L418 | reverse complement strand
GTATCTGGCATATTGGCTAAAGACATTGAGCTTCCAAACGCTGATGAATTTGAAGCGATTCCTGGGTATGGCATTCGGGCAATTGTGGATGGCAAAGAGATTTTAGCCGGAACTCGGAAGCTGATGGGGAAATATAATATTCAAGCAGAGCAYGCTTTTGAACAAATGTCCAACCTAGAGCAAGCAGGAAAAACAACGATGTTGTTCGCGATTGATGGCCAATATGCAGGCATGGTAGCTGTTGCTGACACCATTAAGGTGACTTCGAAAGAAGCCGTTTCTCGTTTGAAGCAAATGGGGATTCAAGTCGTTATGATTACTGGTGACAATGAACGTACTGCCCAAGCTATCGCACGGCAAGTTGGCATTGATCATGTGCTGGCAGAAGTACTTCCAGAAGGCAAAGCTGAAGAAGTGAAAAAATTACAAGCACAAGGCAAAAAAGTAGCGATGGTTGGTGATGGGATAAATGATGCACCGGCCTTAGCAATGGCGGACATTGGAATGGCTATTGGTACAGGAACAGATGTTGCAATGGAGGCAGCTGACATTACATTAATGCGCGGTGATCTCAATAGYATCCCTGATGCCATCTTTATGAGCCGTAAAACGATGGGCAATATTAGACAAAATCTATTTTGGGCGCTGGCTTACAACTCGTTGGGTATTCCTATTGCAGCAATCGGATTGTTAGCCCCATGGGTCGCTGGCGCTGCTATGGCACTTAGCTCCGTATCCGTTGTGTTAAATGCACTTCGTTTGCAGCGGATGAAAGTATAACTAGCTATAAATTGAAATTAATCAATTGATTTTCATTATAAAATTGGTTCTTAAAAAAGGTCGCCATCGGCAACCTTTTTTTTGTATCTATGTTCTTACTCTAATGATGGGAATGATTCAATCGGATTCGTGAAATCATATGGGCAGAAGGAGAGGGCATAGTGGATAAGAAAGCGATCGTTTCAGCGATAACAAAATCAAAAGGCAGGAAAAGCCTTTACCATTTTACACGAGTAAGGAACTTGCCTGCGATCGTACATCATAATGCACTTTGGTCGAGCAAACATCTTTATCCATTCCATATCGGCGAGCGGCGATCAGAGGTCAAAGAAGTTAAATATTTCGAACATACGGTTGTCATTAATGCGCATCTAAGGATTGTTGAGAGTATGATGGATGCGAATTGTACACATGAACAATTTCGGGCTTATCTTGATCAACATGTGTTCTTTTGGCCCACATTAAAGGATTGTCGCAAAATGTTGGATACATACAAACGAAGAGAACCGGATGAAGCATTTGTTATTTTACAGTTCGAAGCATTTCCATTATTGATGGATCATTATTCGGCCGTTAAATTGTCCAAATACGATTCGGGGAGTTCACCAAGGTTTCCAAAGAGCTGCAAGTATAAGAAAAGTTTAGAGATGTTTCTTTCTTTAGATGATTTCCAGAAAAAACGGAATAACACGGTTCCTGTGAAAGCTTCTGAAATACATGAGCTGCTGTTCAAAGGCCAAGTTATTACTCTTAATCAATATGTACAGGTCATTTATGCTGATCATGATAATGGATTACCTGAGAACTGGAGAAAACTTGTGAAGCCGTTGGAAAGTTTCTCTTAGAGTTTATGATACTTCAATTACATATGAGGTCATTTCTTTGATTTTTGCTTGTTTGGAGGCGCTACTAAACACATACATAGTACAAAAAGCATAACTTTTGTCGTTCTCAAGTTTTATGACTCCATTCATTGCTGCCGTGTTTCCGTGTGTGACGATATTTGTAATTTGTAATTCGATGGTCTTGCTTATGTTCATTTGAGTGAGTGCTTCGAGAAATTCATTTTTTCCGTGTATAGCGGGAAATGAACCGACAATGTTCCATTGCACATCATCTGTAATTTGATCCGCAATAAAAGGCATATCCTTTTGAGCAAAAGCAATATTAAATGATTTAAGAATCGATTTTCTAGGCGCGTTTCCGCAATCTACTGGACACAGTATTTTTAATTCCTGATTTTGAGGAGCCATATGAGACATTATTTTATTCCTTTCTTATTCCATACTGTGATGATTGCAGATTGTAAGCTTTTATGCTAAATCTAACAATACAAATTATTTTTCTAGAGCGGGGGCTGCATATGTTGATCGTAAGTTTTCTTATAATCGCTTGGATATTAAGTTGGTTTAAGTTTAATCATTTATTCGTAAAGGCATTTAAAGAGCTATTTAATAAGGAAATTACTACAGCAAGTTATTATTTCATATTTTTTGCTATTGGTGCTATTGGCGATTTGATTTTATTTGTTAATGGAACCTATAATTCCGTTGTGATGTCATCTTGAAAAAAGCTGATCAGCTATAATATAGCACATTATGAAGAATTGATTTACAAACCAGATAGGATAAAATTAACCATTTACATTATTTGGACATTCACAATAATTATTATTGACCGACGGTCAGTCGATGAAATGGAGGCATAAGTCTGATTTGAATGCCAAGGAGCTTAATAAAAAGGTTGGCGATTCGCTGGTTTTTTTGAATAATTGGAAAGAAATAAACGTGACGGTTAGCGGTATTTATCAGGATATAACAAATGGAGGCCGAACAGCAAAAGCAAGGTTTCCTTATGATCCTAAGATGGTGTTGTGGTATGTCGTAGCACTGGATGTGAAACCTGATATTTCGGTCGGCGAGAAGATGGATCAGTACACGAATACATTTTATCCTGCTAAAGTGACTCATCTGGAAACTTATTTATCCCAGACTTTAGGAAATACGATCAAGCAGCTAAAGATAGTCATCCTATTGGCTGTTACGATTTCTATATCGATTTTGATACTAATAACCTCTTTGTTTATGAAAATGCTGTTTGCCAAGGATTCTATTCAAATTGCTATTATGAAAAGCATTGGTTTTACGATAAGAGATATTCGAATTCAGTATTTGGTAAGAATATTGCTGATCGCTGGTTTTGGAATTATCGTTGGAGTTAAAGCAGCTAGCGTAATCGGACAAAATTTAGTGTAATTACTAGGGTCTATGATGGGGGCATCAAAAATTCAGCTTGAAAGCAATCCTCTGTCTACTTATCTACTTCTGCCGATCGTATTAATGATGATTATCGCCATGACCACATTAGTGAGTACTCTTTTCATGAATAAGTTTAGCATTTCTGAACAGATAGCCAAATGAGAGGGGATGATCAGTTGTTCATTTTGGAAGCGAAGGGATTAAGTAAAGATTATTTGAAAGGACATGGAACTCAGCAATCGGTTTTAAAAGACATTCATTTGCAAATTCGGTAGGGTGAATTCGAAGCCATTATAGTGCCATCCGGCTCTGGAAAATCTAAATTTCTCTATACCATCAGCGGCATGGACAAAATGACTGGAGGAAGTGTTGCCTTTAATGGGCAGGAAATCACTGGTCTTTCTGAAAATGAGTTAGCAAGTTTGCGTCTAAATCAAACGGGATTTATTTTTCAGCAGATGCATCTTATGAAAAACTTGAGTATCCAGGATAACATCATCCTGTCTGCTTATCGGGCAAAAAAAAGCAGTCGAAGCACGATCAATAAGAGAGCAGCTGAGCTAATGAAGAGAACAGGAATAGGAGAGTTAGCTGATCGTGATATTACGCAGGTTTCAGATGGCCAGCTACAAAGAGCAGCTATTTGCAGGGCTCTTATTAATCAGCCTGATATTCTTTTTGGCGACGTAACAATTGGCGCTCTGAACTCCAAAGCTGCGGGTGAAAATCACTCCTAAGGACACTAACGCTCAGTTGGTGTTTTTTTGTTTTGTATTATTCCTTTTCGTTAGCTTGATCAAATGATGATCTAGCCAATTCAACAAGAGAATAATTTGTTCTTGTCCACTGCTTCAAGGCACTCAGTGGCTCGAGCAAAGACTCGCCCAACTTGGTGAGCGAATACTCAACGATTGGTGGAACAGACGGAGTCATATCTCGCTGAACCAAGCCGTCACGTTCCAATTGCCGCAAGGTTTGTGTTAGCATTTTTTTGGAAATTCCATCAATCCGTCTGCTAATATCTCCGTATCGAATAATACCGTCTTCCAATGCATAAATGACCAATGCTGACCATTTGTTTGCAATGATTTCAAGTACTTTACTGTAAGAGCATTCAGATATCGAAATGTCGGGTTGAACGGTTTTAAGTGAGGATGATGTTTTCATTTAAGGCCCTCCTTATGCACTTTTTGGTTCATTGGAAACCTTAAAGTGCCTTCTTACTTTATTTTAGTTTGTATATTATTGTATGTCTATATTATCCATAAAGGAGAGAATATTATGAAAGTATACGAAATTAACGGTGAATTTGGAATTGATCGATTGAAGGCRTCTGACCGTCCAATACCAGTGCCCCGTTCAAATGAAGTTCTTATCAAAATGCACGCGGTTTCTTTAAACGCTAGAGATTTGGGCGTTATCGATG
>NZ_JBFTSN010000477.1:0-4484 GCF_056400045.1 Paenibacillus sp. 01L418 | reverse complement strand
CCTGTGCACACCTCACTAAAAGATAAATAAATATTAGAAAAAATAAACCGTATAACGTTTCTGTTAAAAGATACATTGGCGATAAAATAAACGTGGGATGCAATAAATAACAAGCCATCATAAACAGGCTAATGCCCGTATGCGCAAACATCCGTCTCGCAATCCCATACATGATAACTGCACATATAAGCTGAATCAATATTTGCAGCGCCTGAATTTGTACGACTGGGGGACGATCTCCCGCATATCCAAATACGGCATAACAGCCAGCCAAAAAAAGAGGATAACCTGGTGTTGTAAACGCATTAGGTTTTTCTGAATAAGCATATGGCGCATATCCGTAAACGCCCTCGTGAAGCAGCTGCAGCACCATTTTATTATAGCCAACCTCGTCACCCGTCAGCTTTTTATCCCAATCCGTATAATAACAGCGAAGCAGCAAGCCTAGTACAAGCAATATGGTGAAAATGACCGTTTTGGTTCTGATAGCCATATCGTCTTCAACCCTTTTTTAATATATTGTACGATATCTAAACTTCCTTACATTTCCAAATGACCACACTTGAACGATTGTAGCATTATTATAATCTTGCAGCCAATGAAGTTTTTTTCATAAAAACACAAAAAAGGCTGCTCCTCTTGGCATGTTGCCTTTGGAGACAGCCGTCATTTATTATCCATTCGCATTTTACTTTATACGAGTACTTTACTGAAAATCCCATCAAAATAAGCCTGCAAATCGACTTTTATCGGCATAAAATAAATGTGGCTGTTCGTCTTCTTCGTAAACGCTAATGCTTGCCTCGCAAAATCGATATTCCACTCAAGCGTCGGTTGAAAATCAGCAGGGAATACAACATGATTTCTTGTTTCCCAATATTTTTGCGATTTGTCCGATACGACCGGCGATACGCCCCAGAAAATTTCGGAGCCCTTCAGCATATCTGAATACTGCTCCATCAAGCTCAGATCAAAAAATGGCTGCGTGAAGAAACCGTCTGCTCCCGCTTCAAGCTTCTTTTGTGCATACTCATATTCCTCATCCATGCTGCTACGATAAGGATCTATCGCTGAATACACCTTAATATGGGGGTAATCCTTCTTGATCTTGGCGATCAAGTCTAAACAAGTCGTCGGATATTATTGCATATTAATACATATTAACGAATTTTAATTCAAATTACCAATCAATTTAATAGCAGCTTGCTATCATTTTCTCTTATAAAGGGTAGTAGTTGCTCTGGTATTACGAAATATTACTTAGTCGAAGCTTGCAATAGCTCATCGATATGGAATAAAGAAATGTAGGTTAATCCCGCCTCTTCGAGATTCCTCCTGCCCAGCGGCTCTCGTTCAATCACCGACATAACGGACTTGATCTCAGCCCCATATTTCCTCAGATCATCCGTGCTGATAAGAATCTGCCCTCCTGTTGTAACCACATCTTCAATAATACAGACCTTTTTCCCTGCTATATGTATACCTTCAGCAAGCTTACAGGTACCGTATTTCTTTGCTTCTTTTCTTACAAATGCTGCAGGTATACCTGTTTTCAGTGAAAGAGCTGTTGCAATCGGAATGCCGCCCATCTCGAGCCCTGCCAATACTTCGGTATCGCTGGGTACTAACGGAGCCAGTTTCTCTGCAATTTCTGCCAAAAGCTTAGGATTGGACTCAAATAAGTATTTATCAAAATAGTGATTCGAAACTTGACCTGAACGCAGCTTAAACTCTCCCTCTAAATAGGCTGCTTCATAGATTGCTTTCGCCAATTGTTCTCTCATCATTTCTAAAACACTCCTTCGCGTTTTTAAGTATAAAAAAAACACTAAAGCAGCAATCGCTTTAGTGTTTCATATAAGAATGGAAATATAAAAATGATAATCGAGGTCTTTCCCGAAGCGCCTCTATCATCGTCTTCATACCTCCACCCCTTCCAGTCATTCCTATTATTGTAAAGGTGAATTTACCATTTTACAACTAATTTTTCATAGATGGGGAAAAGAGCTATAGACAAGCAATGACTCTAGACACCTGCAGATCGTTTTTCTTTTCCTCTAATGTAAACCATGCGATTCCTTTCAATACCTGCTCATCAGCAGAGAGCTCAGGGTCTACTCCAAGCTGCGCCTCTTCCTTCGCATCAACGGTAACAAGATAGCAATAATCCGGCCCTAATGAATATTCCGCTTCAAATAGTAGTCTTTCCGCTTTGCCGTTTAGACAGACTTCTTCCTTAACCTCACGAATAACCGCATCCTCATTCGTTTCCCCAGCTTCTACGCCACCGCCGGGCAATGTCCAGAAGCTCCGATTCTCGAGGGGATGATCTTGAAAGACCATCAAAATTTTCTCATCACGAATAATTGCCGCACAAACCCTCGGTCTTAGCTCCATTTTAGCTTTCCTCCGTTATTTCCATTGTTCAACTAAATGTCTAATTTCTATTAAGTCCTTCACCTTCGCGTCATACTCAAATGACTCCGTATAATAGTTGTCTTCCTTCCATATTCCCTTCATACCTGTCGCTTTGCTCGCAGTGATGTCATTGACTGGATGGTCTCCAACATAAACACATGCCTCTGTCGCCACATTCAGTTTTTCCGCAGCTCGCAGGAATATAGCGGGATCAGGCTTGCGAAGGCCTTCTCGCTCCGAAATAAGAATTTCATCAAAATAATGAGCGATTTGGAGGGCCTGAATATTGCTCGCTTGAAAGACCCCGAATCCGTTCGTAATCATTGCCAGCTTATAGCCTTTTTCCTTAAGGCCATCGAGCAGTTCTATCATATTAGGAAATGAAACCGCATGATTTGAGAAACCTTTTTTATAGTCGTCTAGCAACTCATTCCAATCCAGCCTTAGCTCAAACTCTCGTATGAGCTCCTGGTATACTTTGTCCTTCCAAACATAGCCACGACTGTCTAATGCGATGAACCTTTTAATATAACTCTCTTTATCCACCTCGACGTTCGGTCTAATCAATCTCTCGAATTGCTCCTCTACGAACTTCAATAAGGAACGATCACGATCCAGCAGCGTACCGTCTAAATCAAAAATAACGGCTTGAATCATGACTTAACGCTCTTCACTGCTTTTTTGACGCCGCCAAACAGCTGAACCGTTAATTCTGGTACAGATCCGGTTTCGGTATAAGTAATCTTTCCGTCCATTCCATTCAAGAAAAACAGCAGTTCTCCCTCTACTGCGGAATAAGGACAGAGCTCAAATTTAAACCACGTATTTTGGGTGAGATAAAACTTCTCTTGCTCTTGCGAAATGATTAATGGCGAGCCTGGCTCCCCTTCCACATCGTAGCTGCCAATGAGATTGTTATACTGATTGATTTTCAGCTTGATCGGCGTATGCGATATCGGAAGCTGCACTTCTTCGCCCAAAACAAGCCGCGCCAGCTGCTGACTAATCGCTCCTACCTGCGTCGTTACTAGATTAGATAAAACGATTACCGTTACATCTTCTTTTTTATAATGCCTCATTTCGGTTAAGAAACCATTAATGCCTCCGCCATGACCGATAACTTTCCTGAGGCTGCCCATAATTTCTTCCTCATATATAGATAATCCGTAGCCATATGTATCTTTGAAAGGTGTCGTCATGCTCGCATAAGCCTTCTCGCTGATCTGCCTATGTGAATGCAGCGCCAGTCCCCAAATATAAAGGTCCTCAACGGTCGAATACATGCCTCCAGCACCGGATGGAATAGTCATTTCCAGAAACTCTGCATTCACTACTTCACCCCAAACCTCGTAGCCGGATGCACGGTTTTTCAATATTTTTTTAGCATGATCATAACCGGTATTTATCATTCCGAGCGGCTTCAATATGGCATGGTAAATATAGTCCTCGTAGGTGCGTCCGGATATTTTCTCGATAATTGCTGTAAGAAGCACGTATCCTGAATTGCTGTAATCAAACTTCTCCCCCGGTTCAAACAACAAGGGCTTGTCTGCAAATCTGGCAATGAGGTCGTCTGTAGAAGAAACAAGCCTCATCTTTGGTACAAAATCCTCTAGGCCTGTGTAGTTCGGAATTCCTGATGTATGTGTTAGCAAGTGATGAATCGTAATTTTATCGCCATTTGGGTAGCTGGGGAGGTACTCGGAGATCGGGTCTTCTACGTTCAGAAGCTTCAGTTCATGCATCATAACGATTGCTGCCGCCGTAAATTGTTTTGTAATCGAGCCAATACGGAATTTCGTCTGCGGATCATTCGGAACATCCAGCTCAAAGCTTGCCATCCCATAACCCTTGTTTAAGATGATTCGTCCCTCGAATGCAACCAATACACAACCGTTAAGATAACCTTGTTTAGCTAGACAATTGCAATGATTATCTAGTTTTTGTTGCAATTGATCGGTAGATGTTACGTGTTCTGTATTCATCAGATCATCTCCCTTTAGAAAGAAGTCTATTCTATTAGCTAATAAACATGAATAATCAGCCACCTCAATAATACCGTACAC
>NZ_JBFTSN010000476.1:0-4493 GCF_056400045.1 Paenibacillus sp. 01L418 | reverse complement strand
CTTATAGAGTAGCTGCGGCGTATGATCGAGGTGGGAAATTGAGCAATAAGCACGAATATGTTCTTACAGCGAGAGAAAAAGCTAGGTTTGTTGTCTGTAAGCACATATATGCGCTTATAGAGTAGCTGCGGCGTATGATCGAGGTAGGAAATGGAGCAATAAGCACGTATATGTTCTTACAGCGAGAGAAAGGGCTAGGTTTGTTGTCTGTAAGCACATATATGCGCTTATAGAGTAGCTGCGGCGTATGATCGAGGTAGGAAATGGACAAATAAGCACGTATATGTTCTTACAGCGAGAGAAAGGGCTAGGTTTGTTATCTGTAAGCACAAATATGCGCTTATAGAGTAGCTGCGGCGTATGATCGAGGTGGGAAATGGAGCAATAAGCACGTATATGTTCTTACAGCGATAGAAAGGGCTAGGTTTGTTGTCTGTAAGCACATATATGCGCTTATAGAGTAGCTGCGGCGTATGATCGAGGTGGGAAATGGAGCTGGAGCTCAGACAGAGTGAACGTTTTCGGACCTATAACTTACGAACCTAGCAGCTCTTATTTTAATCAAAGGTAATAGATTAAAAGTTTAACGAACTGCAGAATCGTTATTTCGAGAAAAATAGCTAATGCACCCAATTTACCATGCTATAACGTTCATATGATTCGTTAAAACTTAAGTAAGCTAGTTTTCATCACAATAAGAATAATACAGTTCGTTAGAGAGTTGATCTTGGGATGCCTTGATATGTTATGCGCAGAAATGGCTGAAAAAAGTTTGAGCAGTGGATGGGTACAAATTGCTGAGAAACGGTTATACTTAAGCACTTGAACAACACGGAAGCCATATTATTATACGATTAGGAAGCGATTTGATGATAAAAACCCATTCCAAGCTCAATCGGCAAAATGTGTTTACTGGTATATTATCTGCGATGCTGGCATGTACAGGCGGAGCCGTACTCATCGTTAGCAGCGCTGAAAAAGCAGGTTTTTCAACCTTAGAGCTCGTCGCGTGGCTGTTCGCCGTTTATTTTTTTGGCGGACTGCTGAACATAGCTTTGACGTTGATATATAAAATTCCGTTTGGCGGCGCGCATTCGATAACCGCCGTTGCTTTCTTAAGCACTTCTGCGACACAGTTTACCGTGCAGGAGTTAGCTGGTGCGAGCATTATTTCCGGGTTTATTATCGCTGTATTTGGTTTATCTGGTCTGTCCGATAAGCTGCTGGCTTTCCTGCCCAAGCCGCTGATGGATGCGATGCTTGCCGGTTTAATATTCAACCATATTGTAAAAATCGTTCCCGCGGTCAAGGATGCTCCCTTTGTCGGGTTCATGGCATTGGTCGGTTTTTTCTTATTTCCCCGTTTATTCAAGGGCTTTCCGCCTGTGCTCGGCGTCGTTTGTATGGGGCTGCTTGCTCTATGGATTGGCTATGATTTGCCTCCTATGGAGGTGCTGCCGTTTGCGCTGCCGCATGTGGTGAGCCCTGAGTTTTCGATTAATGGGCTGTTATCGTTAGCTATCCCTTTGTCGATACTCGTGCTTAGCAACGATTTGTTTGTAGCTTTGGCAGCACTTCGCAAAAATGGCTATGAGCCATCCGCTTCCAAGACGATTACGATAACTGGTTTTGCCACGACTGCTGTAGCGTTTCTTGGCGGTCATAGCGTAAATGTTGGCGGAATGATGAGTATGCTGTGCAGCAGCGAAGAAGCTGGTGCAAAGGAATCTCGTCCTTATGCAGCGATTGTCTCGGGCGCATTAGTGGCGCTGTTTGGATTATTTGCTTGGAAGGTTATTGCCTTTATTAATATTCTGCCGTCTTCATTTATTTGGCTTCTAACGGGTTTTTCATTGATGGGGGTATTCATTCAAAGCCTTCAATCAGCTTTTTCGGAATCTGCCTACCGCTACTCAACGGCCTTTACATTTGCGATTGCGGTAGCAAACGTCGCCTTTCTCGGCGTTTCTGCGCCTGTTTGGTGCTTGGCAATCGGCATGGTTACGATGAAATTGCTGGGCGAGGGAACACGCAGCAATAGCAATGATGCTGTTCGTCAAAATAAATAGTAATAAAAGGGGACGATTATTCCCACGGAAACTTCGTCAGTAAAAAGTCTGCAAACTTTTTGCTCTCTTCTCTGCGCTGCTTCCTCATTGCCGTTCGGTGCTCGGCCGTTTCATATAATTTAATTTCTTCTTCCGTTTCAGGGACAATACGAGGTACAGGTATTGTCTTATTTTGTTCATCTAGGGCGACAAAAGTAAGAAAAGAGGTAGCTGCTATTTTTCGCTCGCCGCTTCTTAAGTCTTCTCGTATCACTTTCACAAAAACCTCGATTGAACTTTTGCCCGTCCAAGTAACGAAGGACTCTAGGGAAACGGAATCTGTTGGCCGGATTGGATGCAAGAAATCAACGGAATCCGTCGAAGCGGTTACCGCGGTAACTCTGCATAATTTGGAAGCGGATATCGAAGCAATATCATCGATATAAGACATAAGTTTGCCGCCGAACAACGTGTTGTGATTGTTTACATCGGTTGGGAATACTCTTGAAACCTTAAAGGATCGCGTTTCTTTGACATATTTATTTTCCAAAGCATTCACACAACTTTCTAGAAAGTGGCTGATCTTTGGGTATTTTCTCCCCTTTATGGATAGGTTATGCTTCTAAAATAAAACTTAAAAGGGTTCCACATATAATGCTTGATCAGTATGTGGAACCCTTTATATATAGTTACTCTTGGCTGAGCTTTAACAATTGATCATTAACATTTTCGGTACTTAATCCCCCGTGATAACAAACGACGGATGCAATATCGAGGTCTACGTATTTTTTCAAAGAGAGACGAGCCTCTTTTATATCCGGTGTAGTCGGGACATGAATTCCCCCGAGAATCCCGTTTACACTATACATTGAATCACCAGCAATGAGCGTTTTACTTTGCTTTAAATAAAGGCTAATATGGCCGGGAGTGTGCCCAGGCGTGTGGATGACGCGTATCCCGCCGCAAAACGGCAGTTCTTGACCGTCGATCAGCGTATCGTCCACTCTGCCTTTCGGAGGATTCTCAAGGTGCCGGTCTTTTAAAAGCGGGATCTCTCCCTGAATATATGGCTTATCCAATTCATGCGCATAAATTTTAATATGATGACCATACTCTTTCAAAATCTCAGGAAGGCAGCCGATATGGTCCATATCCTGATGCGTTAAAATGACAGCTTTTAGTTTGTCTAACGACACATCTGCTTTTTCAATGGCTGCGCGTAAATCTTCGATTTGCCCTGGAAAACCTGTATCTATTAAAACAGCCGTATCTTGATCCCACAAAAGAATGGGATGAATAATCGTTCCGTGAAAATCTAGTTGAAGCATTTCTACACCCTTTGAAATCTCCATAATAGCGAGCCTCCGTAAAATTAGATTTATATAGCTGTTATTATGCAGTGACGTGGTAGTTGATATTTTTTTCGCAAAATGAACTTTAATAACCTCTGTAATCTCTTATCTATGAAAGGGGTGAGAACATGAATGTAAGCCGTCTTGTCAAACAAGCTCAAAAAGGCAACAAAGAAGCTTTATTACAACTAATCATAGCCGATCAGGACGCTTATTATCGTCTTGCCTACAGCTATTTGAGAAATGAGCATGACGCGATGGATGCCATGGCAGACATGATTGTTACGCTTTATGAAAAGCTGGATCAATTGCAAAAGAGCGAAGCCTTCTACAGCTGGAGCAAAACCATTCTCGTCAATCGTTGCAAAAAACTACTCCGCCAAAAAGAACGATTTGTTCCACTGGGAGACGAGGGTGAGTCATCCTTTGCYGGATTAACTGAAGACAACCCTTATCGCAATACGGAGTCTGAGATGAACATGCAGGTGCTGCTTTCTAATCTAAATGCACAGCAGCGGGAAGCCATCGAGCTTCGTTATGTACATGATCTCCCGTATCAGACGATTGCGGACATGACTTGTTCGCCGATTGGCACAATCAAATCAAGAATTTCGCAAGGTATTCAAAAACTGAAAGCGATGATCGGAGGGGATCGTAATGAAAACGATCGAGGAGAGATTGCAGGAGCACAAACAGACCTTGAATATCGTGCAGGCACCGTCAGGACTTGAGGACAGACTTCGCAATGCACTTGAGCATGTTCCCACGAAGAAAAGAAAGCTGAATAGAGCGATGATATGGGTTGTCGCATCAGCTGCAGCACTCCTTTTGATTGTTGGCACTTATCAATATCCTGCGTTTKCTTATTACGGAGGCAAGTTGTTTAACAAAATCGAGCTGAACTCGCTTAGCTTCTCTGAAGTGGCGGAGCAAGGCTACGGACAATCGGTCAACAAAAGCAAAACGCTAGAGGACGGTACTGTCATTACCATCAACGGGGTTATTGCGGACGATAACGCTTTACTCATGTATTATAGCATTGATAGACCCGAAGGCTCTGTATTTACTGACAATAGTTCACTGCGTTACAACG
>NZ_JBFTSN010000475.1:0-4497 GCF_056400045.1 Paenibacillus sp. 01L418 | reverse complement strand
GCCTATATGCCCAGTCCCCTCTTTTGAGAGTGCGCATGCCTTTTATTAATTCATTCATCGGCCTGAGAATAATACCGTTAAGATAAATCAAATAGAGAGAGAGCATCACAACGGCAAATACCGGAATCCAAGCAATAATCATACGAAAACGAGCAAGATTATGAAGCATTCGCTTTTCCGGAATGAACGCAGCCAGCGTAACATCCGTTGAGATAATTGGATTACTGACGACAATGTAGGTATCTTTTTCTCCCATAATCCTCTGGTATTTCTCGTAGAAGTCAATAAGAGGAGGATCGGCGAAACCGCCAACATCGAAGCTTCCGGTGATCAGTTTCCCCTCACTATCCGCAAGAGCAGCAAAGCCTTCTCTTCCCAGCTGAATCAGATCCAGAGGAATCATCAGCTTTTCAAGGCGAACCCATGCTCCCAAGTATACACCAGCGCCCGAATCCACAATGCGTACCAAGCCATGTATGTTACCAGAGCTAACTACCCTCCACCCTGAAAATAATGGGCTGCCGGGCTTTACTGTGTCAAGCAAGTCCTGAAGGCCTTGCTTGATGGCCAGATTTTCATCGTAAGAGGCTGTTTTGATATTGGTATGAATCAGATCAAGATATGCGTTAGAATAGGCGAACTGAATATCTACAGTGCTGTCAAACCGATTATATCGGCTTAAGCTGTTCAGGATCCGCATCTTGGTCAATGTATATTCGTTAGAGTTGTAGACCATCTTGTTCAATGACAGAATATCCACATCCGCGGTTGCTAAATCGTATAGAAAATTAGTTTCTATGCCAAGCGCAGTCTGGATCTGGTTAGAATATAGTGTGATCATACTTTTGCTCGACTCCGCCGCTTGTTCTCGTACGGAATTGGAGGCCGTGTAATTACTGTAAAGCAGCAGACAGACTAGAGGCAACGTAATGGTAATAAAGCCGACCGTTAACTTGAAACGCAAAGAGCCTTTAGGATTCATCACAGTTCTTCCCCTATTCCTTCATGTCGGTATACCTTTTGCATTTTATTATGGCATATCTCATCAGGTTGGAAAAGAAGGAGGAGTTGGAGGTTTACTCTCCAACTCCTGCATATAACTTATTTCGTATTCGCTTTGGCCCACTCGTCTAGCTGGCGCTGCTGTTCTTCCAAAATTTTCTGGTATCCCGCAGCATTACGCTTAGCTTTATACTTGGAAATCGTTCCTTCCACATCATCGACAGCACCTGAGTTCAGAACCATCTGGAACTCTTTATCTACGTTACCGACTGCAGCCTTCTCAGCCTTAACTGGTGCCTCATCGAAAGTAAAGCCAAGAGCGATAGAGCGTTCGGAACTTTCGTTGAACTTCTCGAATTGTTCCCACTTGTCAGCGTCTTCGTTTGCCCACAAGTATGAGATGAACTGATTTCCGAACATCCAACCGCCTGGGCTCGGATAGCCTTGTGTCTCAGCTGTTACGCCTTCTGGATAATCAATGACGTTGTCTGCTTTTTTAACATAGTGCGTACCTTCAATTCCCCAATCCAGCATATTAAGAAGCTTAGCATCCGTATACAGCATATTAAGAAACATCATTGCTCTCTCAGGATCCTTGGAAGTACGGGAAATCGATAGCAATGCTCCATTTGCTTCACCTGTTGTTGTATAAGGTAGTGCTGTCTCAACTTGTACGAGCGGCAGTCCCATTGTTACAGACATTTCTTTATCTTTACCAGGCTTCAATGATGAACCGATTGCAAAGGCTTTGCCGGCTTTTATCATGTTCTCTGCTTGACCGCTAGAATCTGAAGTCATAACATCCTTATCGAACCAACCATTAAGATTCCATTGTCTCATACGCTTCAGAAAATCAATAAATTTAGGGTCTTCTAGGGTATCAATAGCTTTCAACTCTTTGCTGTCACGTGAAATTATACCGCTATCGTAATTAGCTGCTCCCCAAGTGTTTGCAAATTTATTACTAACAACGGGTACTATACCTTGTTCTTTTTCTTTAATTACTTTAAACATTTCTTCCATTTCCTCCAGAGTTTTAACTCCTTCAGTATTGAATTTATATTTATCAACCAATTCTTTGTTTAGAAGGAAACCAAAACCTTGTGCGAATTCCTTTTTGGTAGGAACGCCATAAGTCTTGTTGCTAATTTGTGCGCCTTTCATAAAATCATCGCCCAAAATGGCAGGGATATCTTTACCGTGTTTTGCAATGAGATCTGTCAGTTCTACAAATTGTCCTTTGGATACGTCTAATCCATAACCAAACCATCCGGCAGTAAAGATGAGATCAAAGGATTCGCCGGAAATTTTCATCAGGTTAGTCTTGTCTGTCCAAGAGCCCCAATCAATCGGTTTCAATTCGATAGTTGCGTTGATTTTTTCTGTTAAGTATTTGCTCATTTCATCCTGAACAAGCTTTAGATCCTTAGGCACAGCACCAGGATAAATCAATGTAATTTTGTAAGGCTTGAGACTAGCAGCACCAGTCTCATTGGATGGTGTGTTATTCGTATCCTCTTTTGGAGTGTTGGAACCTCCTGTTTTGTTCTGAGCGCATCCGGACAGAACTAGCATAACAATGATGATCAGGGTTATTCCGATTTGCAGCTTTTTCTTCAACGTAACCAATCCCTTCTTCTCTATGTTTTTATCGGAAACCTAGATGCGTATTCTTAACCTTTAACCGCACCGCTGGTGATACCGCTGATGTAGAATTTTTGAAAGAATGGATAAGCGACCAGGAGCGGCGCGACGCCGATAATGGCGAGTGCCATTCGAACACCTTCGGTTGGCATTTTGGAAAGAAGTTCGCCTACTTGACTGGATGTATCCGCCTTCATAATTAGAAACTGTACATTATTTAGCGTCTTGGTCATCAGGTACTGGATATTCATCAAATCTGGTTTATCGATAAACAGCATACAGTTGTACCAGTCATTCCAATAAGCTAACAAATTGAAGAGGGCGACTGTCGCGATAATTGGAGCTGAAAGCGGCACCACTAGCTTCATGAAGATAGTCAGCTCGCTCGCCCCGTCGATCGTGCCTGACTCAACGATAGATTCTGGTATCGTGTTGGCAAAAAAACTACGCATCAACAAAACGTTAAAGGCACTCAGTAATAGATTGGGTATAATCATGCCAAACAGTGTGTTTTTGAGCCCAATCATTGTCACATAGGTGATATACCAGGGCACCATGCCTCCACTAAACAACATCGTGAAAAATAGAAGAAATGACATCGTGCGGCGCAGCGGCAAGTCTTTGCGTGATAAAGGATAAGCAAAGAGCGCCGTTATAAACAAGCTGACCGTTGTTCCAATAAGAGTTACGAGAATGGTTACTCCATAAGATCTCGCAATCTGACCAAAGTCATTAAATAAGAACTGATAAGAAGCGAAATTAATTTTGCTTGGAATTAAGCTGTATCCGTTCTGGGCAATCGAACTCTCATCTGAAATGGAGACCATAAATACTAAAATGAACGGGAACAGTGACGCTATGCTGAAGAGCACAAAGAACAGATGGATAAGTGGAGATCGTAAACGTGATGTAACTGGCATCTGCTTGATGCCTCCTCTCTTTATGAATTTTTATCGATTAGAATAACGCGTCATCCTTGCTGATTCGGCGAACTGCGAAGTTTGCCCCTAAGATCAAGAAGAAGCAGACAACAGATTGATAAATACCAGCGGCAGTCGACATTCCAATGTCTCCACGCTCAATCATTGCACGGTAGACAAATGTATCGATCGTATTAGTAGTAGGCATTAACGGACCTGAGTTCATCGGTACTTGATAGAATAGACCGAAGTCTGAACGCATAATCGAACTAATCGCTAGCAGCGTCATGATGATAATCATTGGCGAGATGAGTGGAATCGTAATCCGAGTCATCTGTTTCCATTTGTTAGCGCCATCGATGGTTGCCGCTTCGTAAAATTCCTTATCAATACCGATAATGGCCGCAAAATAAATAATTGCCAAATAGCCGACATTTTTCCACGCATTCACAATAACCAAAATATATGGCCAGTAATCCGGCTCATTGTACCAAGAAATCGACTCGGTGCTAAACCATTTGTCTAACTGTCTATTGATAAGCCCGCTATCTGTATTTAGAAAACTGTATACCAGATAAGCGACAACTACCATTGAAATGATATGTGGCAGCAAAAACGTGCTCTGGTAAAAACGGGTGATGACTTTATCTTTAATCTCATTGACCAACAGTGCGGCAAGAAGCGCAAAAGTGGTATTCACAACGATGAAAAATACGTTATACATAATCGTATTTCTCGTTATCAGAAAAGCATCGGGAGAACTGAACAAAAACTTAAAGTTGTACATTCCGGCCCAAGGACTGCCCCAAATGCCATCTACATAGTTCAGTTCCTTGAAAGCTAAGATGACTCCGTACATAGGAATATAATTGTTTAAAATTAAGTACGCTAGCCCGGGGACCATCATAATGAGTAAAGCCCTGTATTTCTT
>NZ_JBFTSN010000474.1:0-4513 GCF_056400045.1 Paenibacillus sp. 01L418 | reverse complement strand
CGCCAATATAAATATAAGCAAATTACTTCGTTTATCCATAAAAAGCATCTCCAGCCTTCCTTGTATCTTTACTATTTTCTAAACAAAGCAACAATAACTCTTAAAGTCGACTTTAAGTCAAGCGATAATCTAAAATCACTAGAACAAGATGAGAAAGCGCTGTTGCATTAAAGTGTACTTTAAGGTCTATAATAAAACCTAACTGATGATCACATTAATAAGAGCAAAATAATTATAAGGATATATGGAGGATTCAAATGGAAATTCATATCAAAGAAGCAGCAGATAAGATAGGTTTGCCTGCACATACACTCCGTTATTATGAACAAGAAGGTCTTTTACCTTTTATAAAAAGGGATGAAAATGGAAATCGTATTTTTAACGAAGCAGATTTATTATGGTTAGAGCTTATTGTATGTTTACGAAAAACTGACATCCCTCTTTCAGAGTTACGTGCAATCGTGGAGTTAACAAAAGTAGGAGATAGCACAGCCTCGCAACGCAAACAGATATTTGAAAAGCATAAAGAAAAAATGATGGAGAAACAACGAGACTTGGATAACGCTTTTATCAAAATTGATTTGAAAATAGAATACTACGATGTATTAGAAAAGAAGTACTACAAAGAAAATCTTAAATAAGAACTTTTTTAATAATTTTCAAAAAGCCCTTGCCTTAAAGTCCACATTAAGGATTAAGCTAATCTTGCTATTAAAATAAGTTGATCCGAGTTACTTCTTCAATCAACTTATTATTTTACCAAAGAAAGGATTGTATTATCTATTATGTGTAATAATCATAAAAACATTTCTACAACACGTGTTCTAAGTGTCCCAAGTGCAAAAGCACCATTTGAAAAGATCATTATTGAGCGAAGAGATTTACGGCCAAACGATATCTTAATAGATATTAAGTTTAGTGGCATTTGCCACTCTGATATTCACAGTGCATTCGGTGAATGGGGTGGCGGAATATTTCCCATGGTTCCTGGTCATGAAATTGCCGGAGTCGTAAAAGCAGTAGGGACAGAAGTCACCAAGTTTGTTGTTGGTGACCGTGTTGGCGTTGGCTGCTTTGTTGATTCCTGCGGAGAATGCGAATATTGTCTCAGTGGAGAAGAGCAATATTGTACGAAGGGTGTAGTCAACACATATAACGGTCTAGACTATGATGGTAATCCAACATACGGAGGATATAGCCAAAAAATCGTTGTAAAGGAAGGGTTCGTTGTCCGTATCCCAGACGGTCTGAATATGGATGTGGCTTGTCCACTATTATGTGCCGGCATTACGACATTCTCTCCTTTAAAACACTGGAATACTGGCCCAGGTAAGAAGGTTGCCATTGTCGGAATGGGAGGTCTTGGCCACGTAGCAGTTCAATTTGCTCATGCCATGGGTGCTGAAGTATCAGTATTGAGTCGCTCTATTGATAAGAAAGAAGAAGCATTGAAATTTGGCGCAGATCATTACTTTGCTACAAGTGAACCTGCTACATTTAAAGAATTAGCGGGGCGTTTTGATTTGATCTTAAACACCGTGTCTGCAAATCTGGATGTTGATGCGTATTTATCACTACTGCGCGTTGATGGGACACTTGTAAATGTTGGTGCACCAGCCGAACCCGATAAGTATCATGTATTTTCCTTAATTATGGGTCGTCGCAGCATTTCAGGTTCACTTGTTGGTGGAATTCGTGAAACACAGGAAATGCTTGATTTCGCAGCTGAACACGGTATTTCCCCTATGATCGAAGTGATAAGTGCAGACCAAGTCGAAGAATCGTATGAGCGTGTTCTCAAAAATGATGTGCGGTATCGGTTCGTTATTGACATTTCTACTTTATAACTCGCAATGATCTTTTATATCCACTTAAACCGGACCTGATGAAAAGAAAAAAAGCCATCGTTTAGTTTGATCAAAACGATGGCTTTTTGCTATTTGATTACCAACTATAAGTCCTTTGTAACACCGTGTCATACTAAGATCGTTCTTTCAACGACCAATAAATCATACTTATCCGTTAGTTCCGACGGAAAAAACTTAAGACTCTCTAGCAATCCTTAAGCGGAATGGAAAATTCAACATAAAAAGGATGAAGTTCTTCATTCAAGCAAAGCTCAATTCTTTGCCTGAAATTTCCCCAACTCACCATCTCTAATGCTGTTTCGATTGGAAAAAATCCTACTTCTAAAGACTCAGCGGTAGTTGTTAATTCTCCTCCGACCGGTCTGCCTAAAAATAAAGTGTTACAAATACTACTACTTACATTTTGAAAAATACCACAAAACTTTGTCACTTCTATATCTATACCGCTCTCTTCCTTTGTTTCCCTTATCGCTGCATCTTTCAATGATTCACCTTCTTCAACCTGCCCTCCTGGCATTTCCCAACCTCGTTTAGGTCCTTTTATCAATAATATTTCGTTACGCTCATTAACTACAATTGTTGCCGCAGAAACTATATGTTTTGGAGCCACTATATCGTCCTCCCCTTTTTTAAAATAACAAAACTAGATTACCACTAATTTCCTATAGCTGTATACTGCCCTTTTGGGGCAGACCGACGCAGACTGCGTATTGACGCTAAACATTTCCATTCATAGCTTTCTCTCTGGTAAAATAGAGAAAATCATATTTTACTTAGGAGGCAGGCGGCAACGATGGAACAAGAGCTAAGCGCACAGATATTGCAGTGGCACGAGGATGACGAACACCAGCAGATCGTAGACACTCTGATGAAGATTCCTCCAGCGGACAGGGATTACGATATGATCAGCAGCATAGGTCGGGCTTATAACAATCTGAGTTTGTATAAAAAAGCACTGGAACAGTTTGCTATCATTGCTGAGCAGGGAAAAAATGATCCGTTGTGGTATTTTCGCGTAGGCTATTCCTACTATTATATGAAGCGGTATGAGGAAGCGGCAAGTGTGCTAAGCACCGCGCTAGAGCTGGATCCTAACGATCAGCATTCAGCCAGATTGTTAGACTGGAGCCATAGCAAATGGCAAAAACAACAAAAAGCTGAATCCCTGCGCACACTCAGCAAACAAATGAAAGACCAGGGAGCGATTCCTTTTGAAGGTATGGATCTCGACAGCTTCTGGGAAGACAGTAACTATGCTAGAGAACAATATGTCTCTGATCCGCCTACAGATGAGCTGATTTCTTCTGTAGAAGAAGAACTCGGCTATAAGCTACCGGCAGCCTACATCGCTCTTATGAAGCATCAGAACGGTGGCATTCCCCATAATACATCCTTTCCGACAGATGAAGCTACCTCTTGGGCTGAGGATCATATTGCTATAACAGGAATTATGGGGATCGGACGCGACAAAAGCTACTCTATCTGCGGTGATCTCGGCAGTCCATTCATGATTGAAGAATGGGGATATCCGGATATCGGTGTGGTAATTTGTGACTGCCCTTCGGCAGGGCACGATGTTGTGATGCTGGATTACCGTCGCTGTGGCAAGGACGGCGAACCAGAAGTCATTCATGTCGATCAGGAAGATGATTACGAGATCACATTTCTGGCACCCAACTTCGAGTCGTTTATCCGCGGTCTGGTGAATGATGAGGATTACGACACTACTGAAGAAGATAAAGAGAACGATCTGCGCAAAGTGGCTGAAGGAAAATTCTCTCCACTGCTCACGGAACTCTGCGGTCAGGCCTCTGATGTTGACGGGCTGGAGTCCAAAATACGCAGTGTCTGTACCCGGATCGTCCAGGAGAAGAACCATTTCTCATTTCATGCGGATGAGCGGTCTCATCTCATGTACGATGTCCAGTTCTGGCTATATACCAACGCTTACCCGACTACCAGCCGTCAGCAGTATCTGGATACCTATCAGCAAATGATCGCTTTCGGCGGTGAATTCGGCCAAGGAGGGTACGCTCCTGKCTTCATCAGCGATTGGCTGGATGGGCGAATCGCGGAAGGCCTTATCGTTGAGGAGAACAGGGTTCTCCGCTTCACGGACGAGGCACGCAGTGCGGTTATAGCAAAGCTTTCCGCGGAAGCAGAAGCTGCACAGTCATTGTCAGCTGAAGGAGAAACGAAGGATGTGGCCCCCTTTACCATCGTGAAACAAAATAATGGCGGCAAATCTGTCATTCTGACGGTCGGTAGCTATTTGGCCGAACTATTCGACACCCGGGCAGACGAGGGGTTCGAAGGCAACGGTTACGATTGGGCTTCATTGGCGGCGGTGTTCTTGAATGAGCGGATGCCGGAACTCGCGGAAACGATTCATTTTGACCCGGAAGCAGATATGTTCTGTGCCTACTCGAGTAATGGAGTCGCATTAGAACAGTTCGCATGGGCGTTCAAATTCGCTTGTGAGGATGAGGTGCTTATTTACGATCTATTCACTCGCGCAGAATTGGATTGAGCTAATCATTCGGACAATTCCAGTTATGAATTATCCAGTATTAAATCGCCATTTAGATCAACATCCTCGAAATTATCATTTTTCAAATGAATGATAGAGCTTTTAATACTAGCAC
>NZ_JBFTSN010000473.1:0-4516 GCF_056400045.1 Paenibacillus sp. 01L418 | reverse complement strand
ATCTTATTCCGCACTTTCATCTTATGACCTTTGGGATACGGTATTGTAATCACTCCACAGCTTCATAATTCTATCTTCAAAATATTATAGTCGTCATAATATAGGGTGTCAATTGAGTGAATACAGCAACGGTTAGCTAGCGGAAGGGCTTAATACGGTTGTTGACGATTTTAAAATATGATGGTTATAATATATTACGGTCATCATATTTTAAATGGTTTCATCAGGAGGGATCAGAAAATGAGTAAGCTTGAATCCGTAGAAACGTTGGTCATTGGATCAGGTCCGGGAGGTTATGTGGCGGCGCTTCGTTCTTCACAGCTTGGAATGAAGACGGCGATTGTGGAACGCAGTCAGCTCGGCGGGGTCTGCACGCATGTTGGCTGTATTCCATCCAAAGCATTAATTGCAGAATCGCATCGCTATGATTTGCTTAGGCAGTTCAATCATGCGGATTCGGCAGCAGCATTTGAAATTGCGCAGCATTTCAAGCAGGGAATTGTGAAAAAGCAGGCAGGAGGAGTTAGCTATTTATTAAAGACTGCAGGTGTGAGCATTTTGGAGGGAGAGGCCAGTTTGGTTGATGAACATACAGCTATTATTCAGCAAAGCGGCCGGGAGCAAACCATTTCTTTTAGAAACGCCATATTGGCAACGGGATCTCGTCCAATTGAGCTGCAAGCATTTCCGGTTGGAGGACGTATTTTATCTTCCACAGAAGCGCTATCGCTCCCTGAAGTTCCGACCAGTTTGGTCGTTATTGGCGGCGGTTATATCGGAATCGAACTAGGCCAAATGTATGCCAAATTTGGAACAAAGGTATCGATTCTAGAAGGAGGAGAACAAGTACTGCCGGGCTTCGAGGCAGACCTCGCGCTCCCTGTGGTTCGGCAGTTGAAAGCCGATGGAATTCAAATGATTACTGGGGCGACAGCACAGAAAGTGGTTCAGCATGCTGATTCAATTACACTGCAGTATTTAAAAAATATGGAGCAACATGAGGTTACAGCGGAGTATGTGTTAGTCACTATCGGCAGAAAACCAAATACAGATGGTCATTTAGGGCTTGCGAACATAGGCTTGCCCGTGACGGGCAGGGGACTGATTGAGACAGACGAACAGTGCAGAACGGTTATTCCAAATATTTTTGCCATTGGAGATATTACGGCTGGTCCGGCACTCGCCCACAAGGCTTCTTACGAAGCGAAAATTGCGGCAGAAGCCATTGCTGGTTATGCCTATGAGGTTAATTATAAAGCCATTCCGCTCGTCGTTTTTTCTCACCCAGAGCTGGCCAGCGTTGGTTTAAATGAAACGGAAGCAAAAGCTAAATCCATCCCGATTGTTATTGGCAAAGCTTCTTTTGCGATCAACGGAAGAGCTTTGGCATTGAGGGAGACTGAAGGGTTTGTGAAAATTTTGGCGGACCCATCCTCAGGAATCGTGATCGGTGCACAAATCGTTGGCGTGGAGGCTTCAACACTCGTATCAGAGCTTGGCCTTGCTATCGAGATGGGAGCAACCGTGGAGGATTTGGCTTTGACCATTCACCCCCATCCGACATTGGGAGAAGTAATTATGGAAGCTGCCGAAAACGCGGTCTTAAAAATGATGAAGATAAAAAAAGAGCAGCAGATTTAACTGCAAATAGAGAATGGGAGAGATTGAGGAATGAAAATAAAAGCAGGTTTTTATATTGGGATTGCGGTTGCGCTGATCGTTGGAGGTTCACTTCTTGTTGTTAAAGGAAAGGATGCAGTCAGTCAGGCTGAGATGAGGAAACAAGGTGTGCTTGAGGCGGAGCAAACGACCCTATTTTATCAGAAGAATCCAGGTTCGATTATAGAGGTAGGTGTAGTTTCGGGTGACTGGGTAAAACGCGGTGATGTGTTGTTCAAGGTTAAATCAGCTGAGGAAGGAGAAGAAGATGTGCTTGCACTAGATGACGGGTTGATCAGCAGAATTGCGGTTAAGCCGGGGGATCAAGTAAAGCAAGGCGCGCCGATGGCGGTTTTGCAGAAAAATAGCTATTATACAGATCTCTACATACAGGAAAGTGAAATCCAAAAGCTTCAGGTTGATCAAAGCATTGGTATTCATTTTCCATACTTGGATGATCCTGCACAGGTGACTGGTGTTGTGACTTCGATTTCAGCGGCCCCACAATTTGCAAACTTGCGCATGTCACGTGAAAAGGGGCAAGCAGATTTAAGTATGTTTCTTGTCCGAATTGCTATGGATTCAAATGCTGATTTGCTTCCGGGGATGACGGCGGAGGTGAGACTTGATGAAATCGCTGATTGACGAGTGGAAGTACGTATCGGGCAGTAAGTATTTGCGTTTAATCTTTATTGGCCCACTAGTTGCGGCCCTATTTTTTGGTTTAATGTTCTCGCATAACCAAATTAGCGAATCGCCCGTTGTAGTCATTGATGAGGATCACAGCTCGTATTCGCGGCAGCTGATCTCGAAAATAAATGCTTCCCCCTACATGAACGTTACAAATGTGTACGCGAGCCGCCTGAGCCCGGAAATATTGCTTGCAAATGAGCAGGCTGTAGCGGTCATCATGCTACCTAAGCAGTTGGAGCAGCTTCAGCAGCAAGGGATATCAACGAATATCGGCATTTTAATGGATAACACGATGCCCTCAGGGTTAACCGGCATTCGGACAGCGATTCAGGAAGTCATCGTAACGGAAACTATGACCCTTTCTATGTCCCATCTGGTTCAAAAAGGGATGGACGCCGAAACCGCTAGAGGCGTTGTTTCTCCGTTGTCTCTTCAGCAGCGGATGCTGTTTAATCCAACCACAAGTTATGTCGGCTTTATGGTGCTTGGTTTTGTAAACATTGTGGTTCTCATGATTACAACAAGCGCAGCGGGCTCTATTGCGCCTCGTTTGCGTCAGGAAGGGAAGCTCTTTGCAAACGGAAAGTCGCCCTTGCAGCTTTGGATTCGCAGTGTACCTTACGCGGTCATGACCGCCCTCTCGCTGCTCTTATGTTATGGATTACTGAAGCAGGTGGGGGKAATGCGGTTTGAAGCGGAGCCTTATCTTTTTATTATCCCATTGCTTGTTTATGCCTTTGCATTGTCACTTATGGGGCTGTTGATCGGCTATTCTGCCAAAGATTTGTCTAAAGTCAATTTGCGAACCAGCTTCGTATTGTATCCTTCATTTCTTGCAACTGGAATTCAACTGACCCCGCTTGCTTTTCCAGAGCCATTTCAAATTTTTGCATGGGTATTGCCGATGAACTGGCTTAACCGCCTCATACGCGGGATGGCGTTTCGGGATGGAGCGCTAACAGCCTACAGTCAGGAGCTCGGAGCACTGCTGATCATTATAGGCGGCGTGTCCTTATTCCTTGGATTACTGGTACTGCGGGAAGCAGGGAAAACATATTCCAGCCGGGAACGAGTCGTGAGTGCGGACATTCTGCCGAGCAGCGGTTCGTTAAATAGTTAAGTTCCTTACCCGTTCGAATAACGCCCTTGACTAAGATAGATACCCTATTTCAGTCAAGGGAACACAGGGGGAATACGAGAGTTCAGATTCTCGACTGTTCGAAGGTTTGTTTATTCGCGTTTAATAAATAGCTTAAAGACACTGTTTTTCAAATAATCAAGGGAGTAAAAAACAGGTTTATCGTTATCGTCATAGTGGAGCTGCTTTAATAAAGCTAGAGATGTGCGTGTTATTGGCTCTGCTAGCCTAGATTTATGTTTAGTGGCATCGGGTAGATTGACTGGATTTTGGCATGATGGGCTTTATCCTTGGGGTGTCGCCGCTGGCTTGATTATTATTCAAGAAGCGGGTGGGAAGATATCAGACCGTGATGGAAATGAGTTTAAATTCAAAGAACATAAAGATGACGCCAAGAAATATTTTCCTGAGCGTCATTTTTGTTTTTGTTATCGAAACAAAAATAGATTCGTTGAGCTGTGACGCGTTTTTAGCTTTCAAAAGATGGTCCGCTGTATGATAACAGAGGGTGGACATTGCAATTAGAGTTTGCTATTATTTACCCAACAATATTTTAGAACACGGTTTTATAATATAAAACCGCTTCTAGGAGGGGAGCGAGTGAAGGAATATGCCCATCATTCAAGCATTGGATAGAGCACTGAAAATTATCGACCTATTCGATGAGCATCATATGGAGTACAAACTGTCTGAAATAAGCTCAGAAATGGATTTGCACAAAAGTACAGTTCATTCATTGTTGAAAACGCTTCAAATTCATGATTACATTACACAGGATGAGCAGACTGGGAAATACCGCCTCGGGATGAGGTTTGTAGAGAAGGGGCAATTGCTTCTCAATCATTTTGATATTCGGGAAATCGCTAGACCGCATCTTAGGGCTTTGTCTGCCGCCACTGGTCAAACGACACATTTGGTCATTATGGATGATGGAAAAGAAGGGATATACATTGATAAAGTAGAGGGGCATAAGGCTGCAATTCGTTATTCACGTATCGGTCGCAGAATACCATTGCATAGCAGCGC
>NZ_JBFTSN010000472.1:0-4553 GCF_056400045.1 Paenibacillus sp. 01L418 | reverse complement strand
GTTGGAGAAATGGCGGTTATTTCCATGAAACAGCTACTAGAAGCTGGGGTACACTTCGGTCATCAGACTCGTCGTTGGAACCCGAAGATGGATCGTTATATCTTCACAGAAAGAAACGGGATTTACATTATTGATTTGCAAAAAACGGTGAAAAAAGTTGACGAAGCGTACAACTTTGTTAAATCGATCGCTGCAGACGGCGGCACTATGCTGTTCGTAGGTACGAAAAAACAAGCTCAAGATTCCGTTAAAGAAGAAGCAGAGCGTTGCGGCAACTTCTACATCAACCAACGTTGGTTGGGCGGTACTTTGACTAACTTCCAAACGATTCAAAAACGTATTGATCGTTTGAAACAACTTGAAAAATGGGCTGAAGACGGCACTTTCGAGGTTCTACCTAAGAAAGAAGTTATCATCCTTAACAAAGAAAAAGACCGTTTGGAAAAATTCCTTGGCGGTATTAAAGGAATGAAAGGTTTGCCAAGCGCGTTGTTCATTATCGACCCACGCAAAGAGCGTATTGCTGTTGCAGAAGCTCGCAAACTTGGTATCCCAATCGTTGGTATCGTTGATACGAACTGTGATCCAGACGAAATTGACTACGTAATCCCAGGTAACGATGATGCAATTCGTGCCGTTAAGTTGTTGACTTCGAAAATGGCTGATGCAATCGTTGAAGCTAACCAAGGCGAACAAACAACGGCTTAATTTAAAGGCTTTAATTAGTCAACAAAGGGTGGTCAGATGGTGATAAACCTCTCACTGCCCTTTTTTTGAATGTAAATCACTAAAAAAAACAATTAATGATTCTCGAAGCTACATAGACTTCGTGAAACCTATAGGAGGGCTTACAATGGCAGTTAGTGCTAGCGCGGTAAAAGAGCTTCGTGAAAGAACTGGAGCTGGAATGCTTGATTGCAAGAAAGCTTTGGACGAAACAAACAATGACGTTGAAAAAGCAATTGCAGTACTTCGTGAAAAAGGTTTGGCGGCAGCAGCAAATAAAGCTGGTCGTATTGCAACCGAAGGCGTAGTTGAATCGTATATTCATGCAGGCGGCCGTATCGGCGTTATCGTTGAAGTAAACTGTGAAACGGATTTCGTTGCAAAAACGGATCAATTCCGTGAGTTTGCAAGAGACGTAGCTATGCAAATCGCTGCAGCTAACCCTAAATTCGTTAGCCGTGACGAGGTTTCTTCTGAAGAGCTTGAAAAAGAGCGCGAAATTTTGAAAGCTCAAGCACTTAACGAAGGCAAGCCTGAAAAAATCGTTGAAAAAATGGTTGAAGGCCGTATCTCGAAATACTACGAAGAGTTCTGTCTTCTTGAGCAATCGTTCATTAAAGACCCAGACAAAACAATCTCCGTATTGCTTAATGAAAAAATCAGCAAAATTGGTGAAAACATTTCCATCCGTCGCTTCGTTCGTTATGAGCTTGGTGAAGGTCTAGAGAAAAAAGTTGACAATTTCGTTGAAGAAGTTATGGCTCAAGTTAAACATTAATCCGAACGCACAGGCGGGGCGGGGCGTCCGCCCCGCCTGCTTGTATGATTAGAACATATTTGAAGGACCTCATTTACTGAGGTGCATGATGGAGGTATTAACGTTGGAGCATCCTGTGTATAAACGTATCGTTTTGAAAGTAAGCGGTGAATCATTGTCTGGTCAGGAAGGTTATGGCATTGAAGCGACGGTCATATCTTCAATTGCTGATCAGGTGAAGGAAGTCGTAGCACTTGGCATAGAAGTGGCCATCGTTGTCGGAGGCGGCAACATTTGGCGTGGAATTGCAGGTTCTGCAAAAGGCATAGACCGTGCAACAGCTGATTACATGGGAATGCTGGCTACTCTTATGAATTCACTTGCACTTCAAGATGCACTGGAACAAATCGATGTACCTACTCGCGTACAAACATCGATCGCGATGCAACAAATCGCTGAACCGTACATCAGACGTCGTGCTATCCGTCATTTGGAAAAAGGACGCGTCGTAATCTTTGCTGCAGGAACTGGTAATCCATTTTTCTCAACAGATACAACAGCAGCGCTTCGCGCAGCTGAGATCGAAGCAGAAGTAATATTAATGGCGAAAAACAAAGTGGATGGCGTATATTCTGCTGATCCATTTAAAGATAGCACAGCTGAGAAATTTGAGGAGCTTACATACCTCGACATGCTTAACCGTAATCTAGGCGTAATGGATTCAACCGCAGCTTCACTTTGCATGGATAATAATATTCCTCTTATCGTATTTGCGATTACAGAGAAAGGGAATATTAAACGCGTCGTGCTGGGTGAGAAAATCGGAACGATAGTGAGAGGAAGTGCGAAATAATGCCACAAGAGCTGAAAAAAAACGCAGAAGAACGTATGGATAAAGCGATTTCCGCGCTAAAACGTGATTTGTCGTCTTTGCGCGCTGGTAAAGCTAATTCATCTTTGCTTGACCGTATTCAAGTGGAATACTACGGCGCAATGACGCCTGTCAATCAACTTGCTAACATCAGTACGCCAGACTCTCGTACGTTGTTCATTCAACCATGGGACAAATCGTCGATGTCGGCAATCGAGAAAGCGATTATGAAATCGGATCTTGGACTGACACCTTCCAATGACGGTGCATCGATTCGTCTTTCTATCCCACCGCTTACAGAAGAGCGCCGGGCAGAGCTTGTGAAAACTTCGAAAAAGCTTGGCGAAGAAGCAAAGGTAGCTATTCGCAATATTCGTCGGGATGCTAACGACAGCGTGAAAAAACTTGAGAAAACAACAATTTCTGAAGATGAATCACGTGGTCACCAAGAGGATATTCAGAAGGCAACTGATAAATTTATTGCTGAAGTAGATAAAGTGCTTGTTGCCAAAGAAAAAGAAATTATGGAAGTATAATAATCTCTGGGCCCCTCCGATAGGTGGGGTTTGGTTTTGATTTCGGTTGGGAGGAAGTAAGATGATCGAGCGACTTTGGGCCAAATTAGGCAAATCGTCCTTACAGCCGACTGATTCTGTGGCCTCAGAAAATGTGCCTGAGCATGTTGCAATTATAATGGATGGGAACGGCCGTTGGGCTAAAGATCGTGGATTGCCACGTATGGCTGGTCATCATTCCGGCATGAAAGCGGTCAAACGTATTACCATTGCAGCGGATCGGTTAGGCGTCAAATATTTGACGTTATATGCGTTTTCAACGGAAAACTGGAAGAGACCTAAAGCTGAAGTGGATTTTCTTATGAAGCTTCCGCAGCAATTTCTTGAAATTGAATTAGAAGAATTGATAGCCAACAACGTGCAGGTTCGCATGATGGGACATAAAGAGGATTTGCCTTCATTTACGATCAGTGCAGTTGAAGAAGCCATTATAAAGACCGCTAACAATACAGGGCTAGTTCTAAACTTTGCCTTAAACTATGGAAGCCGTAAGGAAATGCTTGAAGCTGTGAAAAGCATCGCATCTGAGGTTCAGCAAGGAAATCTTGCAATCGATGATATCGATGATAAAGTAATGGCCGATCGTTTGCTTACAAGTGGATTGCCTGATCCAGATTTGCTCATTCGTACAAGCGGTGAATTGCGATTAAGTAATTTTATGATGTGGCAGCTTGCTTATAGTGAATTGTGGTTTACGGATGTGTATTGGCCTGAATTTACGGAAGCGCATTTTCAAGAAGCGATTTTGGAGTATCAGCGCCGCGCGCGTCGATATGGTGGATTGTAGCTTCAAGCGACGGAGTGTGACTTTTCATTGAGACAACGATTGATTACTGGAATTGTAGCAGGTGCAGGCTTCATAGGTTTAACAATAGCAGGCGGATGGTTATATACAACTCTCCTCGTATTGCTAGCTATTATTGGTTTTACTGAATATGCGCGAATGAATGGTGTAGCATGGTCGCATCCGTCAACTTTGCTCGGATATGCGGGTGTGCTACTGTTTGTGCTACCATGGTCTGATTGGGGTATTGTTATTCCATCTTTCCTGACTATTGTTTGGATGCTGGCCTTCTTGCTGCTTGCCCTAACCGTGATTACCAAAAATAAAACGACAATTGATGGCGCCGCACTTATGTTGCTAGGCGCTTTATATGTAGGTTACGGCTTTTCAGCAATGGGCGAAGCTCGTCAAATTGAGGAGCATGGCCTATTGTGGACGTTTTTGTCCTTTGGCTGTATTTGGGCTTCGGATATCGGTGCTTATTTTACTGGACGAGCCATTGGGAAAACGAAGCTATGGCCTTCAATCAGCCCGAACAAAACGATCGAAGGCGCCTTAGGCGGCGTATTGTTATCCTTAATCGTATCGGCAGTATTCGCACTCACGATGCCCGATTTTATTGATTTGCCAAAAGCTTTGCTAATCGGTTTAATTGCCGCTGTAGCTGGACAGTTTGGGGATTTGATTCAATCTGCTTATAAACGTGTGAGAGATATAAAGGATACAGGTACGCTTCTGCCAGGACATGGCGGAGTGCTTGATCGATGCGATAGCTGGCTAATTGTGTTTCCGCTGTTAGTGCTTACCGGGCTGCTGCCTGTATAAGTCAGGAGGATTTTG
>NZ_JBFTSN010000471.1:0-8809 GCF_056400045.1 Paenibacillus sp. 01L418 | reverse complement strand
CATTTGTAGCTGTGACGTCATTGGCTTCCCGTTCCGTTCGCGTAACGATTCTATCCAGCGCAAGCGGCACAAGGGAAATGGAGGCTTCCGTCTCAAACATCTGATCCTCAGCCATCAGCTTTGTTCCGCGAGGCAGCGTCACCGGAGCTTTAATATTTGAGAACTGTACGGTAGCTCTCGCCGAACTTGCGTCTGCAGGCTGAATACCAAGCAGATCAAGAAACCTGCGCCTGTTCTTGTCCGGGACACGGCCAATGAAATAACGCTGCATCTCTGTCAGCCAAGCGAATAGCTCAATAAACGTAATGCCCGGGTCATGCGCATTCTCATCCGTCCATTCCGGAACCCGTTTCGGGATGAGCCTTCTTGCTTGTTGAACAATTTCCGCATACGTGCGGTCGTCTAGCGGCAGCCTCGGCAGCATTTGATCTCTCCTTCCTTTTCTTTTTTTGATCGTACTACCCTCATTCGGAACTCTTATTTCGGACCAGGGAAAGCCGTTATGCTATGGCTGCCATTAACGACGATGCCATGAATAACCTCATTCATCCGGACGGGATCCCATTCGGTACGATTTCCATTTTCTATTTTGACAATATGTAAATAAAGACGTTCGATATATAAAAGCGAGTGGACAGCATGCAAAAGGGAGTGAAGCACTGACACATGCAGCGTTTCTCCAATATTCCAGCCGTTGCCGTCAACATTTCCAGTTACCGAATGTAAGAACGCATTCAGCTTGGCTGTACAAGCCATCTCTAGTGGAAGCAGATCATCCACGGACTGGGATGCCACCGTTGCATGCACGGACACTTCCAAATAGGCCGGCTCGATAACCCGTATGGCACCGCCCAAGGAAACCAGATTCGATGCTGTCAGCATGAGCTCACGCTCCACTGCTTTGCGCAGCTCTGGAAACTGAGCAGCGCTTTCCAAGCCGCCCGCTGGGAAAGCAACCACAACCATGGAGCCAGGTGAGCGCTCCAGCCTTGCATTTCGATTGCTTAAGCATTTCACCTTTGCAATCTGCGGATATGCCTCTCTAGCAATCCATTCTACGTCGCTTGCGGTAACTGCCCGTCCGCGGTGCTTAAGCCGCTGCGGTCCCCTTACGAGCACTTGCTCTACCCGTTCCGCATCACCGCCGCCAATTGAAGGAGCCGGATTGCTGATGCTGCTGACGAATGCAAATGGAAGCACCATCCCCGTTATTTGCCCGGCATCGACATGCCCGTTTGCGCCCGCGGTAGTTTTAAAGCGAACGCGCACCGTTTCCGCCGTATCAGAGGAAGGAAGCTTCCCGCGGATGCCATCTCCGAATTGCAGCATTCCGCCTGCGTGGTCCGGTGAATAATGACGGTCAATTGGGCCAGACTCTGCAAGCGAAACGACCGGCTGCCATCTCACCCAGAAGCGTTGGTCATTACCGTCACCGTCTCTTTGCAGCATATAAAATTCAGGCTCGGAGTCAGACCATTTCACTCGATCCATTGGCGTGAAATGTGCGAGCTCATCTACCCACACCTCTTCTTCAATGAATGCCGTAGGCGCTAGCTGTACAAAGCCGTCCGCAGGAATTGTAAGCTCCTTCTCCTGACTAACCTGCTGCCTGACCGAAACAGCATTCAGATGCATGCTTGAGGCTACAGGATTGCCCGGATAGGAATCTCCGAGCGAGCCATCAAGGTTGACCGCGCGTATCCAATAACGCTCATGCCCGAACAAGCGAGCCGGCGCCATCGTAGATGGACCTACCCATTGCAGCTCTCCGCTTATCGTAAATGCCTCAGTGTTGTCCACCACCTTCAGCGGCTGCCAAATGTAGCGGCCTGCTTCCAAGCAAAGCGCTTCCCACTCCACCCACGGCGGTTGATTGCTGGCTGTAAACCTGCGTTCCAGCTCAATATGTAGACGAATGGGACCTTTTAACGGCGCTGCATTAAAGGAAGCATACATCGCAGGATGACTTGCTGGAATTTGCTCAAACAGCTTAAAGGACTGACCGCCATGTTGTGCAGAAGGCGTTCGATCACGATTGTCAATATTGCTTCTTGTATAGACATGCTCTGGCATAAATAAGCTTTGCGAGGCATGGGCATAGGACAGAATAGGTTGTGCGAGCCAAGGTGACATATATTCCACGACTGGCGCGATAATGGGATCAGTCTGCAGCACACGTGCCCGAATCCAATAATCAGACGTACCGTTTACGAACGTTTCCGCCATATCGTCTGGACAGTTGAACGTCAAAGTAAAGCTTCGTTCACTCTGCTCCGGCAGTTCGGCAAACAATGTTCCGAATTGCTCGCTGCCAGGCAGCCTGCCCCAATTGCTGCCATCCCAATACTCCCATTGAACACTTCTGATGCATACGCGCGGAGGATCCTTCTCATCAAAATCGGAAGTCCGCATGACCATTTTCCACTTTACTTCGGGATCCTGCGCCATTCTGAGCCTACTCGGTATCGCCCTCGCAGAGAAGGTCAACTTGATTTTGCTTTGACGCTTGCTAAACGCCTCTTCACACGATAAATAAAAAACGGAATAAGGAACAAAATGTTCTCCAAACGGGTAAAACCCATCCTTCAAGAGCTCCGTATCATTAAAATATAATGCGCCTGGCTCAATGCCAACATTGTCGCCGGCCGCATCATGCGMCGCACGAAGCCTTATTTTATCCATCTCCAAATGCTTGTTAAGCAGAGGAGAGGCGGCGCCTTGCAGCTGTTTCACGGTACACCTGATCCAGCGGCCAGTTATTCCTTCATGCTCAGTGAGCTCCAGCTTTCCAGCTCGCTGTTTATATAATACGACCATGCTGCCTGCAGCCGTTGCGGAATCAAATTTCACCCATTCCCCATTGCATGGATACGTCCATTCCACCCACTCTGATGCGAGCGAGGCAGCAAGCTCCGGCTCAGAGTAACGTTTTTCGGTGTGGTGAACATTTATGTAAAATCGGCTTGGCCGATCTACTAGAAAGATATCGTCATGCCGAATATAAAGCGTATGCTCCTGCTCATTTGGCATAGAGCTGGTATCGAACAAGCTGATCGGCTCAGCTAGGCCGCTCTTCAATCGCTCTCCATAGTCCAGTGCTGCAGTAGCAATATGATCCTTTTGTGGATTTACACTAATCCACTCCATCAGCTTCGCTGGTGTAGCGAGCAGCACCTTCTCCGTCTCAAATACGAGCGGCTCGCCGCCATCAGGATGAGGGGCTGTCAATGCAATGCCTGCCGGCAAATAAACGGGGTCGACCGTTCCTTCACTCAGCTGAAACACAACGGTCGCCCGGGCTGGACGAGGCGGCTGCAGCTTGACCTCGATAAGATCGAGGAAAGCAAGGAAATGATTGAGCGGCGCTTGATTAAGCCGATTAACCGTGTCCTCCAGCATCTCAGCGGTCAAATAGGCTAGTCCCGTCCCCGCATCAGGCTCCTCCTGCGAGAATCGCCACTCCGGCGTATAATGAGGTGCCATCTCCTTTAACTGAGCCATAAAAGAGGATAAGTTATTATGATTGATTTTTGGCGGACGGTTGTCACCGCCATTTCTTCCCCCGTGCTTCATCACGTTGCTCGCTCCCGTTATTTGCTTCCTTCCTCTAAATAGAAAGGAAACACCTGATTAAAAAGATTGTTTGTGGATCTTACCGCATAGGAGACGCTCATTAGCACACGGCCGTTATTTTGCCGATCAGGCTTCACCTCTACCTCTACGTCCTTTACTCTCGGCTCCCAAATTCGAATGGCTTCCTGCACATCACTGGCAATGAGTCTAAGCGATGTCTCATCCGTTGTGCCAAATACAAAATCCCGTAAGCCGCAGCCAAAATCAGGACGCATTAATCGCTCGCCCTTCGACGTTCGAATAATAATTCGGATAGACTCTTCAATGTCATCCTCGCCTTCCGCCATGCGAATACGGCCGGTTGTTGCGTCTACCTGAACGGGAAATTTCCATCCTTTCCCCAAAAACGATGCCGACATCTGCTGCAGCCTCCCTCAGCCATCAATTGATCTTAACCATCGCGCCCTTCAGCGACAAAATGCCGTTAGCCTTTACCTCAAGCATGCCATTGGATTGAAGCGTGAGCGCTGCATCCGCCTCCACCTTCACCTGAGCGCCTTTTACGGTAACCGATTTTGAGCCCGTCACTTTTACATCGCCTTGCGCGCTCATTTCAATCGTAGACGCTGAACCGCATTTGATGGTGACCTTCTTTCCCATCTCATCCAGCTTGATCGATTGCTGCTTGTCTTGCGTTTCAACCGTAACCGTCTTATCCTTATCGGCAAACGTAATATGATGGCCTTTTGACGTTTTTATCGTAACCGTGCCTGCGCTGCTCGTATCATCAAACGTAATCTCATGCCCGGTTTTCGTCTTGATTTTGCGAATATCGTTTTTGTCGTTCGGCGCAGGCGGAGCTCGMCTTCACGCAGTGGAAACTTCACCTTTACGCGGCCAAGCTTATCCGGGTCTTTGTTGTCGGTAACGATTGCATTCCACACTCCGGACAGCTGCTCGGATTGCATGGAGCGCTGATGCTGGTCAAAAAAACCAGGATACATCGTGCTCATATCGCATTCCCCTCCGTCTCAAAATAAATCATGTAGCCATCCGTTGCGTCGAGTCGATGCGTAACCTTCGTCAATCGCAGCAGTTGATTCAGCTTGTCGCTGCCGAGACCCTCAATCTTGATTAATTCACCTGGCTTCAGCTCTGGAAAACCAATCGAAGTTCCATGACCGCTCACGAGCTCGCGGGAAATACGATCCAGCATCGCCTTCGCAAGCGATTGCGCCTCGTCCTGCGATGCTGCCTGCGTGTATACGACCTCCATCTTTTGATTAGAGAGCATGCTTGCTACACTTGGGCCGCTTTTGGTGTTCGTACCAATAATGGTAACCGAGCTGGCAACGGATTCTATCGCTTGCATCTTATCGACGTCATAGCCGCGAACTTTGACTTGCGAAGTCTGGCTGGAAGCATCCACCGTCAACGTGAACTGAACGAGGTTTTTCCCATATTTCAGCGTAATAAGCGGCGCTCCCGATGTTTTCGGTTTTTTGAAAATAAGCTTGGATGCTTCTACATAGAAATGCCTGTCGTTATCCATCGCAAGCGAGCGGACAAAATGATAATCGCTCACCCCAATTTGCTCAATCGTTTTTTTGGTGACGCCCGTATCGTCCAAATCGACAGACAAACCATAATTTCCGGCAATTTGCCGAACAACATCGCTGTCCTTCATTTGGTTCCACACCTTAGAGTGTGACGTCTTCATCATGAGAAAAGAGCGGTCCATCGCCGTTACGACAATGCTTGGGCTGCCGTTTGAAGGATAATCAATGGTATAGCCTGTCATGATTCCATCAAATACAAGCGATTTTTTATCTGCGTAACCAAGCTTGATTTGCACCTTCTTGCCTACCGCAATCGTTGTGCCTACCCATTGCATACGGGATTCGCTCCATATATAGCCATTAGAAATCGAAAACCTGGCGATATCCGCCTGTGCATCCGTCGTTTGCTCGACATCAACCCATTCTACGGCCATGTTTGAAAGCTTGATCAATTGACCCTCTATTAAAATATCAACCTCAGGTGCGCTAAAATCACCATATTTGGATTCCAAATCCTCAAAGGAGTTTGCAGCCACGTTTTCACTCCAATCTCGGAATCGTCAAGCTTCTTCCGGATAACAGCATACGGGGGTTATCAATCCCATTCGCTTCGGCGATATGGCGCCATGCTCCCGGGTCCTCGTATTCCTCAGCCGCTATTGACCACAGCTGATCCCCTTGCTTGACCGTCTTTTGCTTCGTACGGTCGGCAGATTGACGCGGAATTTCTTGGTATTGTTCCTTCATCGTTTGCGAGCTCAGCATATCGACCGTTAAGGATGCCCTAACAGGGACGCCGGTTTCCAGAAACATCGTGTATTTCTGCGTAATGCTTGTAATAACACCTTTAAAATCAAGCGAGCCCCAAATGAATTTACAGGTCGGCGGCGTATGCAAATCCGAGTCAACATCGAGTATGCCCACGATTTTGGAAGTATAGGTACGAACGTCAATGCCCGCTTCATACGTATCAAAAAACAAATTCAGCTTCAATGTTGTCCGCTCACCGCTCGTAAATTGGGAGAGCGGGGTTTGCAGCCCCGCAATCTCCTTCTCCGCATATTGATTTCCGGATTCCATCTCATAATCAGTCGGGTTAAAAAGCACGTCTACCTTCTCGGTTTCTTTCGCTCGAAAGATCCAAAACTGCGCTTTGCTTAATGCCATTCGATGTCCCCTCCAAATCTGTTCATTTTAGAAGCCTCTTCTTCGCTGCTCCAGCTTCATCTTTCGCTCCAACGCCTTATATACTTGATCCGCAATAGCTTCTGGATGCAGCTGCGGCATTTTCATAATCATCTTCTGCAGCTGCACAGGGTCCAGCTCGCGAGGCGCTTCCACCTTCACCTGACGCGGCGGCTCCTGTGCAGCGGGCCCACTTGGTTTATGATGCGAAAGTGTGGGCATCTCGCCTCGTTCAACAAATGAAGCAGCGTTCGTCTCTACTCCGCTAGGTGCAGCTTGGCCAGCTGTATTACGATGACGGGCAGCTGCTGTATAACTAAGCCTTACTTGATCGCCAATTGTGCCGCTAGATTGAACGGAACTAGGCTCAATGCCGGCTTTTACAACGGATGTTAGTCCGCTAAGCATCGGCTTGTTTTCTATGGATGCTTTTGCAGCAAGATTAGCGAAGCCAGAATGTCTTTGAATCGTTCGGAATGGAGTCACTCCTGCTCTGGATCCGCTATTCAAGAAAGATGACATTAACGTTTGACGATGCACAGGATTGGTTTGTCCACTGCGTTTATTTCTCTCGCCAATAGGGAGAGCAGGAGCTGACAGCTTCATGTCTCCTGATTCTGTCTGCTTGTGCACGCTTAGTGTTGGATACGCGCGCATGGATGCGGAAGCTTTCGCTGATTCCGTAGCTTCGGCTGACATTTCAAAGCGGTTAGCCAACGTTTGTGATGCTTTATTCGCCACATCATTTAATGATTCAGCGCCATATGTTTTTTCTATTTCATTTACCGAGGTGCTGTTATTTTTACGGACTTGCCGTTGAACTAGTCTTGATTCGACCGGCTTTTGTTTCGCTTCAGCGCTAGTGCTTGGCTTTGTGTTTGGAGAAGTCTGCTCCGCTAGCCTCCGCACTAATGAATTGGATGTATACCTGATATTATTGTTTTCAACCGCATATGCTGAGGTTTTAATCGCTTCAGATGGGAGCCATTCAGCAGAAAAACGATGAACCGTTCTTCCTACTAAAGGAGAAGCTGAATCTACTTTTGCTCCAGCATTGGCAGGAGAAAAAGGACTAGGCATTGTTGTCCCTTTTCTTTTCCCTTGTATTRCATTCTGAAGTATAGCGCTGATGCTCGCTTCATGATTTGCCGCTATCACTCGCCGCTTATGCGACAGTGATGCTCCGTTTTTCAATAACGTCTTCTTATTATTCGCTGCTCTCGCAATTAATTGTCCGCGAACGGTAACAGATGCCAAGCCCGTATTTAAACCAGCCTCTTCGCTTGGCTTCAATTCTGCCATTTTAGACAAATTCTCTGATGTCGCACTCGCGTCTGTTCGACTGGCACGAGCAGAAGCGCCTTGAATGAAATTCGCATCATGAGTTAAGGTTTGCGATTCTGGTACGATTGTTCGTTTATGTAAAATAGCACGGCGGCTTTGAGCACGTATATTCCCTTCCGGATTATGATCCGTTGCAGCTTTATGCTTATAGTTGAGCTGAGTTAACGGCTTCTTTAGGGCGGTAGCTTCGGATGCCTTGCTTGCATCCTGCCTTAGCACTGGCACTGCGCTCTGCGCAGGCTGTCTCTGTTCAAAACGTCGCAAAACCATCTG
Source organism: Paenibacillus sp. 01L418 (assembly GCF_056400045.1). Taxonomy (NCBI): domain Bacteria; kingdom Bacillati; phylum Bacillota; class Bacilli; order Caryophanales; family Paenibacillaceae; genus Paenibacillus; species Paenibacillus sp. 01L418. Next base: position 875 of record NZ_JBFTSN010000471.1, on the reverse strand, counting down.
GGCAGGCCTCGAAGCCATAATCCGGTTCCTTATTCTTGCTGCTTCTGCAAGAGCATTTGATAATGTCCTTGACGGTATAAACCGTTGAGATCCATCAGCTGATATCCCTGCTTGTGCTGCAATTGCTTTATGGATTGAAGTAGCAGCACTGCTAGGTTTTGTTTCATTTTGCTTCCAGCTGCTTACATTCGATGAGATACCAGCTGGATTAGCTTTAATCTCTTTTTTATTGGAAGGCACGACTGTATTAATCATGCTGCTATTATTCAGATTTACAGTTGAATCATTATCGACCTCTCGAGGCTGATCTGACTGTGAACGATTCGCTCGATGAATGAGACGTTTGGCAGCAATCGCTGATTGGCTGCTCCGTTCAGTTAATTCGTTCAAAAGCTGCGGCTTGCGCTGCAATACTGGAAGCTGAAGCCTATTTCGATTAACATCAGTTATCTTGCTAGCGGTTACCTTGATACTTGAATGGATAGCGGCAGCTTCTGTTTCTGATTCTGCATTTGGCATTGCCAAACGATTCGGTTGATTCGTTTTTTTCGCGGAGGCATTTGATTGTACATCCGCTTCCTTGCCATTTGGTGCTGCTTCTTGCGACATCTCCGTTTGCTCGGAGATATGTTTTTGATGATTACGATGCTTTAGCTTTAGCTGTTTTTTTCCTTTTGCACGATCTTCTTGCGGTAACACATCATCGGCCTGTCTACTCGAGAGCGTACGGAACGTATGTGTCGCTGTCTCTAGCTGCTCCAGCTTCGCCGCTTCGGCTCTYTTCCCWGCCTCGCTTAGAACCTTACTCGCAGCGGCGCTCTGCTTAYCCGCYTCCCGCTGCTCCAGCTTCRCYGCTTCGGCTCTCTTCCCAGCCT
>NZ_JBFTSN010000470.1:0-4619 GCF_056400045.1 Paenibacillus sp. 01L418 | reverse complement strand
CCGGTATTACCATTACAACTTGGGTATAGGCGGTAAAAGGCTCAAGCGTATGGGAAACAATTTTTGATTTCGGCAAGGGGCCGACAGGCCCTTATATGTTCTTAACACGCAATTTGCGTGCAGCTTGTTTTGCAGGGGAAGACTTGATCGCAGATCCTGGAAAGACTTTTGCGGCGGGAGAATGGATGCATATTTCTATGTCTGTAGCAGGCACGAAGTCCGGTACATCCAGCAGTGCAGGACCGATTGTATATGTGAATGGCGAGGTGGCTGCAGATGGAACGATCAGTCAGACATCAAGCGGTACCTATGCTAAATTGCGTGCATGGTTTGCTTCTTTCGCTGACCAAGAGAATTACTGCAACAACTATATTGGAATGTCCCAGTACGATGCAGATGTGGATTTTTGCGGTTCGCTTTCGGATTTCCGTGTATACAAAGCGGGACTAACACAAGATGAAGTAATTGAAGTGATGTGCGAATCGTTGACGGATGAAGAGATTGTTGAACTTGCCAAAGACAAGTACTTAACGTTCCCAACCTTCATTATTACAAAAGATATTGCGCTGCCTTCTTCTCTAATGGGCGGCAAAGTGAGCGTATCATGGGCATCGAGTGATATCGGCACGATTTCTAATGAGGGAATCGTCAACAAGGAAATGCAGTCGGCAAAGGGCGTAACGATGACAGCCATCGTAAGTAAAAGAGCAAGCTCCGCTGTAAAAAGCTTCACCGTATCTGTACTTCCTCAAGGTGTACCACCGTATACGTTGACTATTGATGGAAGCAAAGAGATATTGGATGTCAGTCCCGTTTTATACGGCTTATTTTATGAGGATATTAACAATGCAGCTGATGGCGGTATATACGCGGAGCTCGTACAGAACCGCTCCTTCGAGTCATTTGCGTTCGACAGCTACTCTCATGTGTGCGGCGAGCATGGTGCTTCAACAGGAAGAAACTACACGCCTCTGCATGCATGGTCGGGCGATACAAAGCAAATGACGGTGAAAAATACGGGCGGTTTAAATGACTTTTTCGGAATAACAGACAAAGATGTGAATGCTCATTATGTAACGGTAGCGAGCGGAGCGACGATAACCAATCGAGGTTTTGCGGATTCCAATCAAAACTGTGCAATGGCGATTAGACAAGCTGCCAAATACAACTTTACGATCTGGGCAAGAGCTGAAGCGGCAGGCACGATCACCTTGCAGCTGCTGGATAAAGAGGGTGTCTCTATCAGCGACACAGTGGTTGTTCAAATAGAAGGCGGAGGCATATGGAAAAAGTACGGTGTGGACAGCCCTCTTGTATTGACGGGCTTAACAACGGTGCTTGGTCAATTGGCTTTAACCTTTAACGGCGAAATCTCGATCGATATGGTCTCACTGTTGCCGGAGGATGTTTGGGGCGCGGGCGAGGAACAGCGATCCTCGACGGCTCATGCAAACTTTAAAGGAAATTCAAACTATAGACTGCGAAAAGACTTAGTAAACGCACTAGTTGATTTGCATCCTACTTTTCTTCGTTTTCCAGGCGGATGTATTTCAGAGGGCTCTCACATTTGGGAAAACGTATACGATTGGAAGGAATCTGTAGGGGATGTGGAGCTGCGGAAAGAAAACTTTAACGTATGGGGCTATATGATGACGATGGGCCTTGGCTATATGGAATATTTCCAGTTGGCTGAAGATCTGAATGCCGCTCCGCTCCCAGTGATGGCCTGCGGCGTGCTTTGCCAGGCTCGTTCGGATTACGCGAATCCCGCTGGCGGCAAGCTTAGGGACTACTACGTCAAAAACTTTACAGACTTAATTGATTTTGCGATTAGTACAGATTTTGAGAATAACGAATGGGCTGCTTTGCGTAAAAAAATGGGCCACGAAGCGGCGTTTGATTTGCGTTACTTAGGCGTGGGCAATGAAAACTGGGGTACAGAATTTTTTGCGAACTTTGAATATTTTAAAGCAGCTATTGATGATTATATGGAGCAGCATTACGCTGGATATGAGCTGCATATTATTTCAACCGTGGGCGCGCAAGCGGATGATGATGCTTATCAGCAGGGCTGGAAGTTTTTAAGTGGCAGCTTGGCAGGCTCGGAGACGATAAGCTTTACGGACGGGCTGTCGCGCATTGAGGAAACCGTTACGTGGTATGAGAAGCAAAAGAATTACATGGATACGATTGCGGATGAGCACTACTATCGTTCGAATGAGTATTTGTTAGCTAATGCGGACCGATATAATTACTATCACAGAGCTTACAATGATGATGGCAGCCTGAATGAAGCCGAGACCTCCAAAGTATTTGTCGGCGAATATGCTTCAACGGATAAAAACACATTGGCTGGGGCAATTGCAGAAGCAGCGATTATGACCAGCTTTGAGAATAACTCGGATGTCGTTCGATTAGCAGCAACTGCACCGTTGTTTAATAAGGTTCTGACAGATGGTACATATCGATGGACCCCGGATTGTATTTGGTTTGATGATGAAACGGTATGGTATACACCGAACTATTACGTGCAGCAGCTATTCGGAAAATACATCGGTACTAAAGTAGCAGATACGTCGTTTACGACTTATCGGAACGGTGAGCGGTCTGCGCTCATCCCTCGCGGTGGCATTGAAGTGGCTGCTGGAAATGCTGATATTGTTGTGAAGCGTGTGAAAGTAACGTCCAATGTGGATGGCAGCGTACTTTTTGAACAGGATTTTACGAAGGCATTAAATGCGGCTTGGCAAGTCATTCCGGGCTCAGCAGGTTATACGCTTGATTCGGCCAAAGGCTTGGTATTAAAAGCGCAGAGCAGCGGCTTGAATGGATTGTATATCCTTAATGAAGCATGGACCAATTACAAAGTTGAGGTTGCAGCAGAACGAATATCCGGTACAGACGGTTTTTATGTGGGCGCAGGCTTGACCGATATTTCAACCGACAATAAGGATGTCATAGAATATGCGATCGGCTATAATGGCAGCGCCACTGGCGTAAAGGTGTATAAGCAAGGAATTGAGGGCTATACGTTAGAGGATTACTCCTCGAGCACAGCCGCAGGTAACTTGAGAGCTAGCTGCTATGAAGAGCTCGCCGACCATACTGAATATATGATTACAGTGAATTATGGAGGAGCTGATGGCCAGCATTTGATCTGTTCTTATACGGATGGCGTAGCAGCAAGCAAGGTTCTGGATTATAAACTGGAAGCCTATAACAGGGATATCTATCATTCCGTTACCAAAGATGACAAGCATATGTATGTGAAGCTGGTTAATGCAGACGGTGTGGAGAAAGCAGTGAAGCTTGATTTTAAAGGGATAAATGCAGCTACTACRGGTAAATGGGTCATATTAACGGGTGATGCTTCACTTATTCATGTTCCGAATGTGAACAAAAAGAACGATGAGAAAATAACCCCAATGGAAGCTGAAATACAAATCGAGAATAACGCTGCCATAATAAATTTAGCCGCCAATTCCGTGAATGTTATTATAGTGAGCCTAATGTAATCGAGAAAAACACTTTATCATTGAGCCTCAGAGACTAGTCTCTGAGGCTCTTTTATTGGCAACCAGACCTATATGTAATTCTTATTCATTACTTGACTGAACAGTGATAAACTGTGGAATAGCCTTTAACGTTTTGGAAAAGTAGCATTGCACGGATTAGATGGAGGACTGGATAACATGTTGCTTGCAAATAATGTTAAGTTAAAGGATTTGCTGAACGGAAATAAAATGGATACATCTTCCTTTTTACATATAGCGATCGCGCTGACTGAATCCGTACATAAGGCTCATAAGCAAAACCTACTGATCGGTCATTTGAATCCAGCAGGGATACTCATTCAATCGGAAATAAATAGTGTTGTGCTCACAGACGAAAGAATAACAGATTACGCCTACCTATCTCCTGAACAAACAGGCAGAATCAATCGTAAAGCTGACGAACGAAGCGATTTGTATGCAATCGGCATGATATTTTATCACATGCTCGCAGGTCGTCTGCCCTTTCAAGCTCAGAATAGGGAAGAATGGCTGCATGCCCATCTTGCGATTGTGCCAATGCCTTTGCGTGAGGTACGTTTGGAGCTGGAGGATTCTCTCGAAAATATAATTATGAAGCTGTTGTCGAAGAGGCCAGAAGACCGCTATCAGAGTGCTTTTGGATTGCTGTTTGATTTGAAAAGCTGTGCTTCTTCTATGGAGAAAAAAGGAGAGATCATCCCTTTCGAAATCGCTCGTGTCGATGAGGCTAGTCGGTTTCAGCTGCCAAAAACTCTTTTTGGCCGTGAAATGGAGGGAAAGGCGCTCCGCGAGGCTTTGCAACAGGCGCAAGCCGGCGTGTCTTCGTTCGTATTCGTTAGCGGAAGTGCAGGCAGTGGAAAAACCGCGCTTATTCGAGAGTTTCAGGTGCTGGCTAGAAAAGAAGGCAGTCTGTTCATTGGAGGAAAATGTGATCTGATGAATCGTGACGTTCCTCTCTCGCCGCTCTTGCAGGCTCTGCGGAGCTTGATTCGGCAAATATACAGCCAGTCCCCTGAACGAATGGCAAAGCTGAAGTTACAGTTGGAAGAGGCATTAGGTCAAGGAGCAGCTGTTATCGTACAGCTG
>NZ_JBFTSN010000469.1:0-4637 GCF_056400045.1 Paenibacillus sp. 01L418 | reverse complement strand
GAGTGGATGTATCCGGTTCATTACAAAGAAGACATTCGTGCAAGTGCTTCTAACTATGGCATTGAGTCGCATTTAGTGGCCGCGATTATTCGCAGTGAAAGCAATTTTCAGACAGGCAAGGAATCGAAGAAGGGTGCACTGGGCTTAATGCAAATTATGCCTGATACGGCTGCATGGGTCGTTCAAAAAGCAGGATTTCAAGCCGTAACGGATGATATGCTTATGAATCGTGCAGACGTTAGCATTGAGGTTGGCGCGTGGTATTTAAGATCTCTTAATCAACAATTTGATCAAAATAAGATAGCTGCAATTGCTGCATACAACGCGGGTCCAGGAAATGTTCGCAAGTGGCTTGACTCGGGGACTTGGGATGGAACGATCGAATCGGTTAAAGAAATTCCGTTTGGAGAAACTAGACACTATGTGCAGCGAGTCATTTACTATTATAATAAGTATAAGGACTTATATCCGAGTCTTTAATGGATGATCCTTAACGATAACGAAAATAAATGAAGCCTTGGAGGCTCGTCTCTTCATGGACGAGCCCTGCCAAAGCTTCGGTTATTCATACAACTTTTAATGAATCATTATTTGTATTGACCAGCAAGGGATTGCTCGGCAATTTGCACTAGGCGACGGGTAATGTATCCCCCGATGGAGCCTGCGTCTTTTGTAGCCATGTTGCCGTAGTATCCGTCTTGCGGAATTGCGATGCCTAGCTCTTGAGCAACTTCATATTTCATTTGGTCAAGGGCAGCTGTCGCTTGTGGCACTACCAATTGGTTACTGCTGCGGGATGCGCTCATGTATGTTCACCTCCTTGCGGTTGGTAAAAGTATTATGTGCAAAAATCTGAACTTCATTACAGGAATTACATGGAAATTAAATTTTTTTTTCGAAGAGTCCATTTTTGAGGCTCAAGCGACTAAGAAAGGAGGCAATACGCATCATGAAATGCCCATACTGCGACTATGCCGGAACGAAAGTATTAGATTCCAGACCGGCCAACGAAAACAAATCCATTCGTCGCCGCCGTGAATGCGAAAAGTGCAGCCGCCGCTTCACGACATTCGAAATGATTGAAGAGACGCCTCTGATCGTCATCAAAAAAGATGGCAGCCGTGAAGAGTTCAGCCGTGACAAAATATTGCGGGGTCTTATCCGCGCCTGCGAGAAGCGTCCGGTACCAGTGGAGCGTCTAGAGGTAATCGTATCCGAGGTTGAGAAGGAGCTGCGCACAACGGCACATGCCGAGGTTGATAGCAGCGATATTGGTGGAATCGTTATGAACGAGCTTTATCCTGTAGATGAGGTAGCTTATGTCAGGTTCGCATCTGTTTATCGCCAATTCAAGGACATCGATATGTTCATGAAGGAGCTCAATAATTTGCTGTCCAAACACCCGCTCAATGGTATGATAGATAAAGATTGACAGTTTTGACGACCCTGTGCTAAGATCAATCTTGTCGTCATTTGGGGCCTTAGCTCAGCTGGGAGAGCGCATCGCTGGCAGCGATGAGGTCAGGGGTTCGATCCCCCTAGGCTCCACCATAATAAACCATTCAAACCACTTCTGTTGAAGTGGTTTTTTTATTATTTGGTGGAGCCTAGCAAGGGGCAGATCGCGCGCACGAAGCGTCAGTGTAGGAGCACGGCATCGAAATTACCGCTATGCTTTGCTTCATACGGATAATATCTGTGAAAATATAATCAGAATTTCGATCCCCCAGGGTTCAGTCCGTGCGGACGTAATGAAATGAGTGGGCATCGAAGGAAAGTAGTAAGAAAAGCCAATAAAAAAGCAGTACCACCACTATAAAAGTGTTGATACTGCCATATTCAGTGATAATTGTTTTACTAGTTAGAATTTACTTGCTACTTTAAGAGCTTTTTCAAGACCATTCGCAATGATCTCTTCTGCTTTTTCTGGGAATTGATTGTGGCCTTCTATCACAATTGTCTCTATATCATTTACTCCGAAGAAGCTCATCATACTTGCTACATATTTAACAGCCATTTCAACGTCAGCTTTTGGTCCTTCAGAATATACACCGCCACTAGCGTTTAATAATGCAATTTTCTTATTCCCCATAAGTCCTACTGGACCGTCTGGTGTATATTTAAATGTTTTACCTGCTCGGTTTAAATAATCAATATATGTGTGTAGCACAGCTGGGATTGTTAGGTTCCATAATGGGAAACCAAACACAACTTTATCAACAGCAAGKAATTGATCTAAATATTTATCAGCAACAGCTACTGCTTTTGCTTCTTCTGCTGTTAACGCAAGTCCTTTACTTGTTTTAAAAGTGCCATTAATCATATCTACGCCTACATATGGCAATTCATCCTTGTATAAATCAAGCTCTATTATTTTATCATTTGGATGCGATTCTTTGTAACTCGCAAAAAATGCATCATATAATTTTACACTGACCGATTGATTTGCTGGGCGATTGTTTGCTTTTACGAATAAAACTGTTGTCATTTGTTCCTCCTGATGTTCACTACTCTAAGGTGTTTTATTTTTAATTACTAAAAAGTTCATCATATTGGGTTCACAATATCTTTTTGAATCTATACTCCATATCCCCACCCATAGCTGCAGGTGTATCACCAGTTTCTCTGAAATCATGAGTATAAATTTGTTCAAACGGACCCCAATTTACTTGCTTATAAAATTCATAACAAGGGAATCCATCGTGTTCCCCTTGAATGTCGACAATACCATCTTTTTTGACAAGTACAGTTAATAGATAGTCAACAGGAGGTGCTAATACATTTAATGGGTTGCTAGCACTTGCACTCATTTGAAATTTGACCTCGTCTGACTCCCATACAATATCCGTGCACAAAATGCCTTCCGTACTAGCTTTTCCTGATCTTTTATTAATGGAACCATCAGGAGTTGTGATTTTTTCTGTTGTTATGCCAGTATTCACATATGTGAAAATTTCTTTTTTGTAGAAATCTACAATTACTTCTTGTTCAATTCTTGAACGCAAAGTGTTTACTGCATAAGGTGTAAACTCACGTGAGTCACCTTCGAATTCGATTGTGTTACCCGTTTGAATATCTTTCCTAGGTTCAGTCCAAGATGTTGGAATAAATACACTTGCTCTAACTTTAACGATAGTAGTCATGAGAATACACCTCTGTAATGTTTAATATTATTTTTCGTATGGTTAAATGCTTGCTTTTCCTTTAATATTTGCTGTTTACAATCTTCTACTTAATATTTATTTCTAGAGTGTCGCTTTGAAATTGTATTCCATTTCCCCTGCTAGCGCTGCTGGAGTGTCACCAGTTTTTCTGAAATCATGTGTATATATGAATTCAAATGGACCGAAATCTGTTTGTTTATAAAATTCATAGCAAGGGAACCCATCATGGAAACCTTCGATATGTGCATCCCCACTTTTGTTAACGTTTATAGTTAATACATAGTCAGCTGCAGGTGCTGATGTATTCAAAGGATTGCTGGCACTTGCCCTCATTTCAAAAGAAACATCATCAGCGCCCCACATAACATTCGTACATACAATGTTTTGTGTATTTGTTTTTCCTTTTTTATGTTCGATAGAACCGTCTGGATTTGTAATTTTCACAGTCGTAATACAAGCATCTGCAAATGTGAAAATTTCTTTTTTATAAAAATCAATAATCACTTCTTGCTCTAATCTTGATCTCATTGTATTTACAGCGTAAGGTGTAAATTCGCGTGCATCACCCGTATATTCGAAGATCCTTCCAGTTGAAGGATCTTTAATAGGTTCCAACCAAGCATACGGTGCAAATACACTTCCTCTAATTTTAACGATATTAGCCATAAGAACCCTCCATAATTTATTAATTTTGTCTCGGTGAATTCTATTTCTTTCACAATCGTAATATAGTCAACTTGATTGACTATATTACGCATAGTACAATGAACTCTGAACAAAGTCAACCTAGTTGACTTTATGTAAGGAGGTAATATGTATGAATAATCAATTTTTTAGTGAATTAGATCTTACATCCCTTTTGTCATTATCTTTTAGTGTATCGATTAATGAACTACATAACAGATTGAGTGAATTGGGATTTGATGATATTAGACCTGTACATGGTTTTATGTTTAAATGTATCAATCCTAATGGAGCAACAGGTATAGAACTAGCCGAATATTTAGGAGTTACAAAGCAAGCTGTGAGTAAAATGGTGGATTATCTCGAGCAATGTGGTTATGTAATACGCAAAGCTCATCCCACTGATAATAGAGGGAAAATTATTATTTTGACCGAACGAGGTTGGTTAGTAGTGAAAGCAAAAGAGAAGATTCTAACTGAGATTGAGCAACGTTGGATTGAAAACATTGGAGCAGAACGACTGCAAATGCTCAAAGAAGATTTATCAAAATTAATTTATGGAGCAAATGAAGGTAATTTACCAACAAGAGTAAGACCTGTCTGGTAATTATAGAAAATTAAAACCCTTCCTATGATTGAACGGGACTGACCCCCAAAAATAGACATTAGAAAAAAACCTGGGTTAATCTAAACTATTTTAGGGGGTGTTTGGCATTGGCTACAAAAGGACAGAAGTTTAAACGTTACAGTTAGGAGACCAAGCTAAAAGCAATCGAGCTAAAGCTAGGT
>NZ_JBFTSN010000468.1:0-4653 GCF_056400045.1 Paenibacillus sp. 01L418 | reverse complement strand
GCATTTAGCTGTTTTGCGAGACGGTAAAACGTATCCTCGTCACCAGCGGCCAATGCTTTGTCAATTGCCGTATAAATTTGGTTGGTTTGAAATTTCAATACCGCTTCGTCAAGCACAAACTCTTCGGCAAAACCTAGCATGGCTTAATACGTTACTTTCATTTTGTCCATAGGATACACCTCCAAACCGGCGTTAAGAGATCCTATATTCTATTCCCTTTGTCACGTAGCTCTCCATCGTTTTTTTCATACGCAGTAAATCGTCCTCTGTTAACTCTCTTACGACTTTGGCGGGTGATCCGATAGATAGAGTATAGGATGGTATTTTTTTGTTCTCTGTAACAATCGAACCGGCTCCTATTAAAGCATATTCACCAATGTCTGCGCCGTTAAGTACGATTGCCCCCATTCCAATTAATGTGCCTCTGCCTATCGTACAGCCGTGTATTATAGCGGCATGGCCGATAGACACCTCATCAGCTAGAATCAAAGGTTGATTCACATTCAAGTGACCGACGACTCCATCTTGAATATTGCAGCTATGACCGATTTGTATAGGTGCAAGATCCCCTCGCAGTACTGCATTAAACCAAACGGTGCTTTTCTCAGCAATCGTTACGTCACCAATTATTTTTGCACCTTCAGCTATGTATACATCTTCATGAATCTTTGGCATTACGCCTTTGTATGGGATCAACAATTTTCTTCAGTCCTCTCCAAGCGATCAAATATAACAAGCCATTTCTGTCGTATTCTTATACTGTAGCTTATATTTGATCTTACTCCAAGAGTACGATTTCCAAAATCAATGGACCACTATCGGACCTGATTCCTCAAGGCTCACGCCAGCAACTACAGCTCGTCCTGCCTTGGTCATACGGACTACAGCCCCATAAATCGGATGCTCCCCAAGCCGAAGCAGCCCCAAATGAACCATCATAGCCATAATTCTCTGTTCCAAAATCGTATTTGCATCATCGTAAAAGTAAGGCTTAATGAACGGAACAAGTACCGTTCTGAGCGACTCAACCGTAACCCATTCCACAGCGAGGGTGTTAATCCAATGCACGAGCGACAGTAAATGTGTAATTGGTCCCTTGTATAGCTTCAACCAATATCGATAGATTTGCTCTGCTTCGCTTGAAGGCCTGCTCTTCATGCGCTCTTCACCTGGACCCGTAACTGTCAAAAGCGTCTGATTTTCATTAATATACTTTGCGTGATAACAGTAATCGTATACGAATGAGAAACGATTCGGATATTGGTTAAAATGTCTGCCATATCCAAAACGCCATGCTCCTTTTGCAGGCAGCTCCTCTTGCACGCCAAAACGATCAAGCAGCTGCAGCGTAAATCGCTTGTACATCGACCCATCAGCTGTTAGCTGGATTTCATTATGGTACGTGTAATGAAGCAGATGTGTAATATCGTCGTGAATAAGCATTTGCTCATCCCGGTAAATAGGCGGCTCATCCGTATACTGMAGATCAGCGGCAAACCTCCTCGCAAGCGTATCGCGGAAGCGCGTCTTCAAATCGTTTGGAACCTGAAAGAGATATCTGCTTGGGCCACTGAAGCCATTGAACAACCAACCGTGATGCTTGAATTTAGCTATCATTTCTCGCGGGCTAAGCTGCTTTTCGACTGCTTCTGTCTTTTTTTTGCTGCGTTTTGTTTTTTTCGGCGGGTCTAACTCCGGTTTGATGATCTCTTCTCCAAATCTGCTGTGCTGCACCCGAGCGAGCAAATCCTCTAAACTAAAGGAGTTTCTTGCTTCGAATAACAAAGAGTTGAGGAATCGTAAATCCTCCATCTTCATGCTGCTTATTTGCGCTTCAAAAACATCATTTCGACTTACGGTAGAGAGAATGGATTGGATCAAATCGTTTTTGGAATGTCCATTGCATTCGCAACGGTAAACATCTGCAATTCTGCTAAGTTGTTGAATATCAGCGTACCCTAGCATATCCGATAAATTCATAGCTCTCTCCTTTCTACAGAAGCCGCCTTATCACTCGGGCGCCCCGCTTCGTAAGGGTATTGTGTAATGAATAAGCGTCAGTTGATATCATTATGGGAAAATATCTATTGTTTTATAACCTAGATTACAAGGAGTTTATACAAAAAAAGCCGCACCTTAATAAATAAAGGCGCAGCTCGTATGCGATTCCTATGCTTCATTTAAATGGATCGTGCAATTATACAGCTGCGGATGCCATTTCTCATCACGCAGCTCCAAGATAGAATAAGACAAGTTGGATAAATATTGATCCTCGAGATCCGAACATATCTCTTCCATGATTTGAGCCAAAAAGCTGCCATGAGAAACGACAAGCAAGTTGCGCTTTGGATACTTCAGCTTCCATTCATTAATTGCGCTCAAGCCTCTTGCTCTGACCTCATCATTAGACTCTACACCTTCAGCAATTTCTCGCCAATTCGTTCCCCAGCGTTCGTGACGCTCCTGCTCCCTCGTGCCTTCAACCTCGCCAAAATACCTCTCTCTCAAGCGCGGCTCACTTTCAAGCAAAGGAATATTTAACTTCAAAGCGATAATCTGTGCTGTCGCATGAGCCCGCTGCAGATCACTTGATATAACAGCATCCCATATCTGGTCTTCACGGCTTAATCGCTCTGCCAATGCTTTGGCTTGTACAATACCTACTTCATTCAATGGAATATCCGTTTGCCCTTGAATCTTTCCTTGTTCATTCCAGTCCGTCTTACCGTGGCGCACTAATCCAATCAACAAGCCGTATTCAGCTCCTTTATATAGTAGACATAACAAAAGCTCCCTAGGGAGCTTTATCATACATCAACATTAGCTTCGTGTTCTAGAGAGCCAGTTCAAAATCAGCAGCGTCATAATAAGACCAAGCAAGGACAATGCAACATAATATTGCGGGAAGGCCGGCATAACCTTTAGAACGAATGGCTCGCTAATGCTGGCAACCGGAACCTCTGCATAAAATCCTGCTGTAATTAAACCATCACCAGACGCATTTGCTGTGTCCATCAATCCGCTTAGCTCGGCAATTTCAGCTTGTGAAACACCGCCATCATTATCAAATATGAATACAAAGAATGCACTTGCAAACAAAGCCATACAAGCTGCAACGATCAGCGCGATATTACGGCGAAACGACTTCGAAAACTGATAGCTTTTGTGCGGAACAGGCATTAACCAAGATTCCTCAGCGTAAATGCGATCCATCACATTTCGATTCACATGCTCCATAGGACCGAGGCTCTCATCTTCCTCTGATAAGAAACGAATGATATCCTCGCTCTCTTCCCACAGCTCAAACTGCTCCGCACATGTCTTGCWCTCAAGCAAATGAGTGTCTATTGCTATCCGCACTTCATCGTGATCAGCTAAATCCCAATATTCGCCGAATTTGTCTTGCGCATCGTTGCAATTCATCTCGTATTCATCCCTTCGAATTCCTCCATCAGCGGCGATTGTCCGAAATACGGCTCCAGCTGCGTTTTTACGCTTGCTCTTGCTCGGAATAGCAGTGATTTAACAGAACTGACCGTTTGTCCTAAAATATTAGCAATTTCTTGATAGTCCAGCTGGTCATATTCCCGAAGAATAAGCGCTGAGCGTTGTTTTTCTGGCAAATTGTTTATCGCTTCTCGCACCATCGCCATACGTTCATTTCTTAGCACATGCTGCTCAGGAACCGCATCAAGCGCTGCGACAGGCTCGAATCCCGATTCATCAAGCGACACATGCGCTGATTTTTGCTTGCGAAGCTCGCTAAGTACTGTATTTCGCGCAATCGTATATAACCACGTCGAAAAAGAAGCATCCAATTCGCGAAACGAATGAAGGCTGCGGTAGGCTTTATAGAAGGTCTCAGAACACAAGTCTTCGGCCATAAGCTCGAGCTTTGCACTCTTCAGCATGTGATAAATAAACGCTAAAATTTTTCGTTGGTAGCGCCGCATAAGCTCGGAGTACAGCTCGACATTGCCATCCTTTATCTCTCGTATCAACTGGGAATCAGTCATKACAGGCGAACCTCCTCCACCTGCGGATTATTCCCGGACCGCTATATATCATTGTACCGTCCCGGGAACGAAAAGTTGCGGTGTTTATCATAATTAATTCAAAAAACACGAATATACATATAATTCGTGTTTCGAGGGCAAATTCCTGCCTCTTTCGACAAAAGGATAAAATACAATATTTTTACAAATGTGGATGCGTAATTATAGATTTCGGACTCAAGCTGATCTATAGCTATGTATTGGAAATAAAGTTTTATTCTACTCGCCTTACAGAGTTCTTGCAATATAAATCGCTTTCTTTAGGCTGGTAAAGGTTCACATTCATGATTATTGGCTTCAATGGAGAACATGACAATGCACAATCATTTAAACAACAATTTGGAGGTCATAACCGTTATGAAAAAAACAATTATCGCCGTTTTCTCAGCATGTCTAATCTTTAGTGCAAGCTCTGCTGTGTACGCTGCTGCTCCTGTATCTGAAAAAGAAATGCATATGAAGAAAGTGGAAGATAAGAAAAAGCATCAAATGCATGTAAAGAAAATGGAAGAGAAAAAGAAACATAAAATGCATGCTAAAAGCCTTCATGCAAAAAGCATCCATGCAAAAAAAGCTCATGAAAAAAACCTACATGCTA
>NZ_JBFTSN010000467.1:0-4655 GCF_056400045.1 Paenibacillus sp. 01L418 | reverse complement strand
GGCTATAGATGTTATCATCTGCAAAAATAGAAAAGCACCATTCGTCACACGTGAAAGTTCACCAGTAAGAGAATTAATAAGGTCTGTTTTCCTTTTTCTTATAAAAAATCCCCAATTCGCTTGCAACAGCGCTAGATAAAGCTCTAAACGTATTTGATTAACAAAACCAGTGTGTATTCTTATTTCTCTTAAGCTTAAATTAMGACCAATTACTGCTTGAAGAGCGACAATCAAAATATATATCGTTAAAATAATAAATAAGGCCCTTTCTTTGGGAAGCTCCTGTAACGAAGCTAATAAAGATAAACCTGGTAATGATGCAAGTGGAATGTTCACTATTCCAATCACACTAAGTAAAGGGGCTAGCAACAGCATGCTCGCGCCATCAAGAAGTCCAACAAGCATCATGCCTATGAGATTCAAGTATAGAATCTTGCCTCCGTATGCATGCAGCTTTTTGGAAAAATACATTAGATGATTCATCGCTTCATCACTTTCCGTCTTTAGGAATAGGTTACATTAGCAAACATACCGGTGACCGTAAATCGATGCATTTCTTCTGAACCTGTAATATAAAGGGCTCCGCTTCGCAGCCAGGCATGAGCAATCAACTTGCCGGCTTCATCTTTTGTTGTACCTAAATAAAGTGTACTGCTTATTTTACGTCTCTCCAGCATTTGCATGCCAGCTATTGCTCGAGCTAAACATTTACTATCCCAAGGCGTATTTCTGCTTGCAACTTGAAGARCATAACGGATTTGCACTAATGTTTTTCTATGCTCTGCTTCAGCATCACTCTCCGTTTCTTTCATGTATTGCCCAAGAGTAGGAGCGATTTTAGAAAACGGCTGAATTAGAATCCGTATACGAGCGTATCCTAGTAATAATGTTGCCTCTATTAATAGAAATAGTGTTTTGAAATCCAATGAAAACAATGCTTTTAATTTCATCAACTTCCCCATGACATCACCATATATTTAATCTTTTATATAAACGAGTCGTTCTTCAAGTAGATGAGACAAAAAAGAAAGCACTTGCTCTTCACACACTTCTCTAGCAACATCAAATTCTTGAAGTAAAGCTTCAACTACTTCTGATACCGTTGCAGGCTGTTTAATCAGATTCCATATTTGGCTGCCCATTACACCCAAATTATAATATTTACCATTCTCAATACTCAAAATCACCTTTTCTCCGCCCATATCACTTACAATATTGTTGCTATCTTGCATAATCAGCTGCTGTAACTCTAATGTTTGAATCGTAATTGCTTGGCTCTTTGTCATCTTCTAATCCCCCGTAGATATGGTTTGTAAAACGAGTTCGACAAGCTCAGGAGCGGTAAACCTTGCGATAGGTCTTTGCACCTGATAAATAGGCAATTCCTCAGCGAGTAAGGCAGATTTAGTGAAATGCCACCGCGTTAGTCCTAGCTTTTGCACTAAAAATTGTCGATATGTATGTTGAAATAAGAGGTCTAGGCGAGCAAGTTTATGAACAGGAACAATTGACACCTGATCTGATTCCGTTATTACAAGCTCGAATATCCCTCCAAGCGGCAATACATTAGAACAAAAGTCTGCCTCGATTGGAAGACAAAATTTATTCTCTCTTCCATAAATAGATCGAAGTTCTTCGTTGTTTACACCAAATGCGTCTAAGCTTTGCTGCCATAGCTTTTGCTGCGGGTAAGCTGGGATAACTAATGGCATTTGATCTAAGGAATCCCGTGTCACAGCAATAATATCATCACTCAAGAGCGAATAACCCCGTCTAATAAAAGCTGAAGCTAAAGTCGATTTCCCAGCACCGGAATGACCAACGAATGCATAAGCTTTACCATTGATGGCAATTGCACTTCCATGCAACGGGTACATGCTGCGTTGAAATAGCAGTGCACCAATACAGGTACCGAGAACATAAATTCTAATCAGATCATCATCTGCACCTTTATTAGGTGATATGATGATCTGATTACCATTTTGGATCCGAAAAACTCCCGCGTCCGGCATATTTACTGTTACAACGTTTTTCTCAACAACAAAATCATAAGGCTCCAGTTCAATCATTTCTGTAAAAGAGCTATCGATTAGAATTGTTATGTCTATTGGCTTACGGTCTCCTAAAATAGGAGTCAATTCCGGCAATGGAATTTCGCTCTCGATCGTTAGTCCAAACGCACTATACACCTTTTTCGTTCCCGTCAGCTGCAAGGTCCTCACTCCATCAATTTCCTTAGTAATAATTAGAAGGTCCTTATACTACTTAAGTATAAGGACCTTCTTCTTCATAACACACATAATTCCTTAGCTAGTAAAACGTGGGTTTTCAGACCATTTACCTGGTATATAAGCCTCATCAGTAAGTGGACCGTTTTTAGTAGAAGCCGCAGTCATATGTACATGAAGGACCTCTAATTCAGGTTTATTCCATTGTTTTTTCGTTTGCATTTTGTCACCTCCCTTCAATTCAATTTTATAAGAAAGCGATAAACGATTAGGCTGCGCATCAATAATCTGTAATTCGGATCAAGCGCAAGCTTAGATTGAGCACCTTGCTCAATTTGTGCTAGCGCTGATTGGATCACATTGCAATCAACAAATTGCATGAATTCTCGATCTTGGCTCATTTTTCTCAGCTCATCTGTGAATGCTTGCCATTTGGGACGCATACGATGAACCCAATCCGCTCCCTGCACTCCTCTTGTGCGCTGATTCAACCTTACACTGTCGGGCAATAAATTATGAGTTGCACGTCTTATCAGGGCTCGATCCATTCCATTCTGAACGTACTGATCCTCTGGTAGTGACAAGCAAAAACGAATGACTCGTATATCATTAGTGGGGTCTCGCTTCCATAATGAGTGTCTTAATGAAAGTTTTGTCGAAAGCGTATTGCCTGCATTCCAATGATAGACTTCATCAAAATGGCTTCTTCTTTCATCGTACACATTTTTGGCTGCAAACCATCCAGAAGCATCAATTCCATATTCACTAAGCCGATTAAATACATCGGTCCTTTTGGCGAAATCGGGATGAATAATCATAGGATAATGATAATTTTCTCCAATGGGGCGCAATTGATCTATAAAGGGGAAAGCAGTACGGCTTACATTTGAAAATACATGAGCACGACCAGAACCGATATTCAGACTATACTGACGCATTTCTCGAAGCAGCTTGATCCATCTCATTTTTTTCAACAATGTGGCGTAATAAGGAATGGCATCTCCCCACGAGATTGACAAATTGCCTCTGCCACCATTAAGCAGCACACCAACTCCTTGCTCCTCTGCTTTCTCAAACATTCCTTTCATCCAGAAAGAATTCTCGAAAAACTTATAAGGCATTTCCATAATATTTAGAAACCCGTCGATTTCGGAGTAAGAATCTCTCCCTTGAAAATCTAGGTAGTGCTCTTCAATACCTCCCACATGCCCAACAGTCGATTCAATAAGTGGTCTTTCATTAGTCAGCATTGATTTGGGTGTATAATCAACAAAGTCGCTTGTAGGTACGTAGCTGAACGTGTGCAGACTTTTATTTTGCGGTCGCAATGCCTTTGAAGCAAAGCCAACAATAGAGCCTGAATCCAAACCGCCGCTAAGCTGTGCTCCGACATTACGATGTGTCCGCAGCCTTGAAGTAACAGCTTGTTGAAACACATCCTGAAATGCCTCAACATACTCATCATTTGATTTAAAGCGTACGACTTCATCTGGTCTCAGTTGGTGATATCTTGCAAGAGTAATTCGTCCTGCAGTTATCGTTATCGTATGAGATGGAGGGAGCTGCTCAATATTCCGATAAGCCGTCTTGGATGCATCCGCAACGTCAACCATGCCAGAAATAGCCAGAAACTCAGCAAGCCATTGTTCATTTAACAATCTCTCCTTACCCAGCAATGTAAGTAAGGGTTCAATTGTTGTACAAAAGGCAACACGCTCATTATTTCGATGATAATAGAGCGTGCGACCTCCGGAGAAGTCTCTAGCACCAAACAGCTTTTGTCTTCTACAATCCCAGATTAGGAAGGCGTAATCACCAGCTAAATAAATAGGTGTTCTATCCCCCCATTTATCATAAGCTAATAAAATTAGCTCGCTATCCGTCATATTTCTTCTTAATTGCTGCTCTACTCCGAGTCGGTTGAATAATTCTATGCGGTTATCAATAATTGCATCTGCAGTTATAACAAGCCCTCGTTCATCATCCAAAAAAGGATTACGTTCATTGATCGACTCAGGTGTAATCCATTGATTATGACAACCTAAAAATATATTATCGTCATGCCAAGCTTGAGCTGTATTACATGGAAACTGAGAAAGTGCCTCCATTAAAGCATCGCCCTGCTGCCATGCCAAACTTTCCTTGCCGGTATGAAAAACTCCTGCGATGGCGCTCATCGTGGCCTCCGGGTGGTCATCGAATTTGTTTTATTAACGTACTTGTTTCAAAAATTAGGCATTTGTTTTTAGTTCTTTATAAAGAACATATTTGAATATTACACCTGAAATAAACCTTTGTCAATGACTTTTCTACGATAAACTGCAAAAAATTCATAGTTTTTGTTCTTTATTAAAAACAAAATGTCGATTAGTTTTTCGCCTGAGTATTTTACAATAAAAACATTTTTTTCAACTCTACATAGTACTC
>NZ_JBFTSN010000466.1:0-4667 GCF_056400045.1 Paenibacillus sp. 01L418 | reverse complement strand
CTCCTTCTCTCTCACGTCAGAGACTGTGAGCTTGCTGCCCTTCATCGCTTGTAGAACTTCCTCAACGTCAGCTTCCTTGCCTAACTCACGTTTTTCTCCAAGAATGGAATGATATTTCGCATCAAAAGGAATTCCTGCATGAGTCAGCTTCGCAGTGATGGACCAGTATTCCTCAGGGATGAATGCATCGATTTCGTTCTCACGATCGATGATGAGCTTAACGGCAACCGATTGAACTCTGCCGGCAGACAAGCCCTTCTTCACTTTTTTCCAAAGAAGCGGACTAATCTTGTAACCAACCAATCGGTCCAAAATCCGTCTCGCCTGCTGCGCGTTAACTAAATCCATATTAATTTTGCGCGGTGTCTTAAAAGCATCCTTCACGGCCTGTTTCGTAATTTCATTAAATACAACGCGGCAAGTATCGGTCTCATCCAGCTCCAAATAATGCGCCAAATGCCAAGCAATCGCTTCACCTTCGCGATCCGGATCGGCTGCTAGAAAGACGTGTTTCACTTTTTTGCTGGCATCCTTCAATTCCTTGAGAATGCTGCCTTTGCCGCGTATGGTTATGTATTTAGGATTAAAATCATTTTCAACCTCGACGCCGATCTGGCTTTTGGGCAAATCGCGAATATGTCCCATAGAAGCTTTAACGATATATTTACTGCCAAGATATTTACCAATCGTTTTGGCTTTCGCGGGTGATTCGACGATAACTAAAGAATCTGCCATGTAAGGCGCCTCCTCTCTCCATTGCAAGCTATAAAGCAATATATATTGATCCGGGCTGCAATTCAATTTTGCGTTTTATACATAAATTTAGCAGAAGTGCGTTCAAATGTCCAAACGGGAAGGCGGAGAGCTCGTGCAACTCATTAATAGATAAGGGCTGATCTCGCAAAAAAGCAATCAATTTACTCTCCTCAGGCGTGAGCTCTGGCTTATTTAATTCCTGTTCGGACTTGCTCGCTGCATCTGCTTCCTTGTAAGCTTTAAGCGCTTCCGGCAGCCAATTCAGCTCATCGATAATATCTTCAACGCAGCTAATAAGCTTTGCTTCTCCGCGTTTGATGAGCGCATTTGGCCCCTCACTCTTAGGCGATGAGTTTGGACCGGGTACAGCAAACAACTCCCGAGACATGTCCATCGCATGCTGTGCTGTTATCAGAGAGCCACTCTTCGTTGCGCCTTCCACAATAACCGTTCCTACAGATAATGCCGCAATAATACGATTGCGCTGTGGAAATTGTCCAGGATGCAGCGGAGTACCGATCGGCGTTTCTGAGACGAGCAAGCCATGCTCGGCAATTTTGTGAAACAATGATAGATTCTCAGTTGGATAACACTTATCAATAGGCGTAGGCAGAACAGCAATCGTTCCTCCCGCTCCGTACAACGCTGCTTCATGAGCTTTGCTATCGACACCTTTGGCTAGGCCGCTAACCACCGTCAAGCCAGCAGAGGAAAGCTCCTGTGCCAGCGTAGTCGCTGATTGCCTGCCATATGCGGTCGGCACTCTTGTACCTACTACTGCAATTGCTGGACGCTGCAGCAGCTCAAGACGTCCTCTAGCATACAAGACCCAAGGCGGCTGTGCAATCTCTCTTAAAATTTTCGGATATTCGGTATCATAAGGCGTTAATGCGATTGCATTTACTACAGCAACTGCTTCTGACGGATCTTCTGTCAAAATCCATGGCCGCTCTGCATAACGTTCAGCCGCTGCTTTCGCTTGACCACGATGCAGGCCTATAGCAAGTAAATCTTCTATGCTCCATGATCGTTTATTCCAAAATTCATGGTGAACAGCCTTCTGAATTGCATGCCATCCGATGCCAGGAATTTCGTGAAAGGCAATAACCATTTGTCTACGAATATCTTGTTTTTTAGTCATCAGTACCAAGCCCCTTCTCTACTCGGGCTGGCCTACATACTTATCTATTGTGCGGTAGATAGCATAAGAATGCAAGTCAGCCGATAAAATA
Source organism: Paenibacillus sp. 01L418 (assembly GCF_056400045.1). Taxonomy (NCBI): domain Bacteria; kingdom Bacillati; phylum Bacillota; class Bacilli; order Caryophanales; family Paenibacillaceae; genus Paenibacillus; species Paenibacillus sp. 01L418. Next base: position 2,679 of record NZ_JBFTSN010000466.1, on the reverse strand, counting down.
ATGGCAATCCGCAAAAAAAAAAGCAACCTTCCAACTCCCGTTATCGGGTCGTTGAAAGGTTGCTTACCTTAGATCAAACTATATAATTATTTGCGAGTGATACATTTTTCAAGAAGGCCTTGCTCTTCAAGAACACTCACAAGCGTTGAACCCATCTCAGATGGTGTTGGAGCTACTTTAATGCCGCAAGCTTCAAGCGTTGCGATTTTTTCAGCAGCTGTTCCTTTACCACCGGAAATGATTGCGCCAGCATGTCCCATCCGTTTGCCCGGAGGCGCTGTTGCGCCGCCAATGAAGCCGACAACTGGTTTTTTCATGTTTGCTTTAATCCACTCAGCAGCTTCTTCCTCTGCTGTACCGCCGATTTCACCAATCATGATAACCGCGTAGGTATCTGGATCTTCATTGAAAAGATTCAAGATATCGATAAACTCAGAGCCCTTAACCGGGTCGCCGCCGATTCCTACTGCAGAAGATTGTCCAATTCCACGAGTCGTCAATTGATGAACCGCTTCATAAGTCAATGTTCCTGAGCGAGAAATTACGCCAACATGTCCAGCTGTATGAATGTAACCAGGCATAATGCCGATTTTGCATTCATCCGGCGTAATTACGCCTGGGCAGTTAGGTCCGATAAGAACGGTTTTGCTGCCGTCCATGTAACGTTTAACTTTTACCATATCCAGCACGGGAATGCCTTCTGTAATACAGATAACAAGATCAAGCTCAGCGTCAACCGCTTCCATGATTGCATCTGCAGCAAATGCAGGTGGTACATAGATAACTGAAGCATTAGCGCCAGTAGCAGCTTTTGYTTGAGCAACCGTGTTGAAAACAGGCAATGATACGAGCGTGCCGTTATCAAGTGTAATATCAACGTTTGTGCCACCTTTACCAGGTGTTACGCCGCCGACCATTTGCGTACCGTATTCCAATCCGCCTTTGGTATGGAACAAGCCAGTTGCTCCTGTAATACCTTGGGTAATGACTTTTGTATCTTTATTAACCAAAATGCTCACTCTTAACTCACATCCCCTGAATGAATTCGTATGCGGCCTATGCCACACAGCAAGTTATCTTATTTCACGAGAGCGACAATCTTCTGCGCGCCGTCCGCCATGGAATCCGCAGCCACGATGTTCAATCCCGATTCTTTCAAAATAGTTTTGCCGAGGTCTACGTTAGTACCTTCTAGACGAACAACGAGCGGACGGTCAAGACCGACTTGCTTCGCTGCTTCGACAACGCCATTTGCAATTACGTCACAACGCATAATGCCGCCGAAAATGTTAACGAAAATACCTTTAACTTTTTCATCAGACAAAATGATTTTGAACGCTTCTGTTACCTTCTCAGCTGTAGCACCGCCCCCTACGTCTAGGAAGTTGGCAGGGTCGCCGCCGTAATATTTGATAATATCCATTGTTGCCATCGCTAGGCCTGCACCGTTGACCAAGCAACCGATGTTGCCGTCAAGAGCGATGTAGCTAAGGTCGTATTTGGACGCTTCAATTTCTTTTGCGTCTTCTTCTTCCAAATCGCGAAGCTCAACGATATCTTTGTGACGATAAAGAGCGTTTGAGTCGAAGTTCAATTTAGCATCAAGAGCAATAACTTGTCCGTCGCCAGTTACAACAAGCGGATTGATTTCTGCAATGGATGCATCTTTCTCAACAAAAGCAGTGTAAAGAGAAATCATGAACTTAACTGCTTTGTTAACAAGCTCATTAGGAATGTTGATTGCATAAGCTAGTTTGCGCGCTTGGAACGCTTGCAAGCCAACAGCAGGATCAACGATCTCCTTAATGATTTTCTCCGGGGAGTGTTCAGCAACTTCTTCAATCTCAGTGCCGCCCTCTTCCGAAGCCATCATAACGACACGACCTGTACCACGGTCTAATACTACGCCGATATAATATTCTTTCTTAATGTCGCAGCCTTCTTCGATCAGAAGACGTTTGACTTCCTTACCTTCTGGACCTGTTTGATGCGTAACAAGCACCTTACCTAGAATCTCACTAGCATAAGCGCGCACTTCATCAAGATTTTTTGCTACTTTAACTCCGCCCGCTTTACCACGGCCGCCAGCGTGAATTTGTGCTTTCACGACAACAACCTTTGTTCCGAGCGATTTAGCCGCTTCAACAGCTTCGTCTACAGTGAAGGCTACTTTACCTTCAGGTACGACGACACCATACTGTTTAAGGACCGCTTTCCCTTGATATTCATGGATATTCATTGTTGAAATCCTCCATTTCACAGACTGAAATCAGTCATATGTACACAAACCTCTATTATTGTAGCACCTTTCCCCGCCAGTTACCTTACTTTCACACATAATTAATACGGCTTTTTTGATATGGGTTTCATCTCAAAATGAGATTAAAGCGATAAAACCAGCTGAAATGCTCGTTTTATAAGGGAAAATACCACGCCATTTAGTATGACCCAATCCTAAAAATCATACCCGAAACATTTTAAATATTGACAATGCGAAGATAACTAAATTATGATATTGGCAAATTCATAACGATGGAACGGAATCGTAAGGAAGCACCTTCATTCATACATATGGGGGTGCTTTTTGTCGTGTTTAGTTTAATTCAGAGCGCAAGCGTTTATGGAGTAGATGGTAAAAGCATCTCGGTTGAGGTTGATATTTCCAGTGGCCTACCCCAA
>NZ_JBFTSN010000465.1:0-4671 GCF_056400045.1 Paenibacillus sp. 01L418 | reverse complement strand
CAGCTGTACTTGTTTCTCAAAATCACGTGAATAGCTAATTAGTTTATTTACAGGGTTATCCTCACCTGCGGATACGAGGACGCGAAGCGCTTCATAATTTTGAGCTTTTGAATATTCAATCGCTTTCGGCAAAATGTTTTCAAAGTAATCAACGAAAAAGGACTCAATATTGTTCATCACTTCTTGTTCCGTTGCATTAATCGGATAGGTTTTGATTTTTGCTAGAGATTGATCGAGCAGCTTCTTCTCCGAAAAAATCTGCTTATATTCGAAATCTGTTAAATAGACATAGTAACCGCGCGCTCTCAAAATAATATCATTGGAATGATCGGCAATTTGCGCGACAAGCTCTTGCTTCTCTCTCATTTGAACCGTTTCGGACTCATAATTTTTTAATATCATAACCGAGATTGTCAGCACGGCAACRGCCCCAATAAGAATAAGCGATAAAGCAAGTACCATCATCGCTACGAACTGTCGTGTAATTCTTTTCTTATAGAAGAGACGCAGCTTACCCACGTAACATCTCCTCTACCTTATCGATTAGCTCAAGCGGACTGAAGGGCTTAGACATAAAGCCATCGGCGCCAGCGAGCAGCACTTTCTCTTGTTCGGCTTGCTGGCTCTTCGCTGACAGCATAAGAATGCATGAATGCTTGCGATCCTCCAGCAGCCTTGTTTTCTCTATGACTTCAATACCTGTCATCTTAGGCATCATGTAGTCTAGAATAATTAAATCAAAGTTAGTGTCCACAATTTTTTGTAACGCTTCTTCCCCATCAGCCGCTTCTTCGAGCGCATAACCTTCATCTTCGAGCGTATCCATAATAAGCATGCGCAGAACCGGCTCATCTTCTGCAATTAATAATGTTTTCATTTTCTTAATCCTCCACTGCCATTTGTTCTAGTGTTCATTCGACATCTATCGCCAAAAATACATCCATTAACATTTCGACGTTCGACAAAAAATCCCTCTTAAAGGTTTGTCTTAGTTGTGTCAATCCTACTTTTTACTCAATAATGACAACAAAAAAAGCAGATGCTCGCGGCAATCTGCTTTTTTTCAATATTTTTTCATTATCGTGATTTAACAATGATCTTACGAATGCTTTCGCATGATAAATGATATTTCCGCTCTAGATCAGCAACAGTCCAACCATTCGAATAATACAGGTAAATTTCTTTGTTTCGTTCGGCAAGCAGTTTCCGTGTGCCGCTTACCTCACCCCAATGCGCACGTTTCTCCGCAAGCTTAGGCACATAGATCAAATCACCTTGAATGTATTTTTGCAGCTCTTGCAATAGACTAGGGGGAAGCACGTCTCTCCCATTTTTGTAGTTCACAATAAATGTCCTCCTCGAACAAGCTAATCTTTTTAGAATTGTTTGCAGCAGTAGTGTTAATCAACATTTTTTGCTTCCTCCTTTCGATTTTTGGTAACGCTGAGTTTTTGTTGCAAGCAATAAAAGCCATGGATGTTATTCCCTCCACTTGAACTTCTTTCTTGTTGCACTTTCTTATTATATTGTAAGCATTTTCAGATGACAAGAAATGTTTAACAATAATTCCATTAATATTGGTTAGAACATTTTTAAAAGTAAAAAGGAGACCTTGCGGTCTCCTTCTAATGAGCGATCTCCGTTAAACGGAGATCACCTCCAAGTTGTTAATCAAATCGATCAGCTCCTTTCCTCAAGATTCGTCGGCCCGACTTCATCAGTATATATCCTGTATCCAGCTTGGCGATAGAGTAAAAACACTTATAAATGAACTTTACCAAATGGACAGCTGTCAAGTGAGAAAAAGTGAGTATTTTATCATCACTTTTTAATAAAGTTGTTTTTATTCAGCAGCAGCAAGGGTTTGCTTCCTCATAGGTAATTAGTGGGCATTTAATGTATGTTATGGTATTTCTAGCACATCACACAGACTACCTAATTTCAAGGAGGAACATCATGAATAACACAAAGAACAAAAAGATTAGTAGACTTATCGCAGGTGTTGGAATCAGCTTATCTATTGCCATTGCCAGCGTGCCTGTCATAGCGCCTCAAGAAGCAAACGCAGCAACGGTATCAAGTACGTCCAAAGCAAACAGCGTCACTGCAACTGGAAAAAAATATTTGGGCGTGCCTTATAAATTTGGTGCAAAATCAGGTATTACTAGCGCGTTTGACTGCTCGTCTTTCACGCAGTACGTATTTAAGAAAAATGGCATTAGCTTGCCAAGATCTTCTAAGCAGCAATCGAAATCCGGCACTTATGTTTCGAAAAGCAATCTTAAACCAGGCGATCTTGTTTTCTCTGACACGAATCGTGATGGCATCATCAATCACGTAAGCATATATATCGGTAATGATAAACTCCTTCACACTTACAGAGTAGGTGTAGGCGTAACCATTTCCAAATTCAAAGGCAGCACATGGGACAAGCGTTATGTAACTGCTAGACGCGTAATTAAATAGTACGATAATAGGCAGATCTCTATTAAAGAGATCTGCCTTTATTATTCCGTGAGGCGTGCCTGCCCTAATCTTTTAATAAACCAAGCATGCGCAGGCCATACATAATGCCGTCCTCTGTTACATCCTTCGTTACATACCGTGCGGCTTGCTTCACTTCATCGGGTGCATTGCCCATCGCAACGCTGTGATAGACATATTGCATCATTTCCAGATCGTTTAAACCGTCGCCAAATGCATAAATATTTTCACGGTCGAAACCGGATCGTTCAACAAGAGCATGAATTCCTTTTGCCTTTGAGCCACCAGGCGGTAAAATGTCACTGCCAAACAAATGCCAACGAATGRAGCCGAGCTCAGAAAAATTTTCCTTGTAGCAGCCCTCATCCTCTTGCTTGCAATAAAGCAGGCACTGATAAATATCTTTTCCTACATAATAATCAGGTTCCATAGGCGGCAGCTTCTTTTTTAACGGTTCGTGGGCATCCTCTAAATAAGCGGTTTCATGTGTACTGGAGCGCATACCTTCCGGTGTCATATAGACTAAAGGATGATTATTATTTAGAGTAATTTGCGTAAGCTCTGCAAGTCGGTCAGGATTAATCGAATGGCTGTACACAACTTCTCCATTGTACACCACGTAAGAGCCATTAAAGCTAACATAGGATTCTATGTTTAATTGTTCGCTAATGGGCTTCAGCATAAAGGGCCCTCTTCCCGTCGCAATAACGAGTTCATGGCCAGCTGCTTTCAATTGCTCAATCGCTTGGTGCGTAGATGGCGGTATTTTCTTCTCGTGATCAACCAAGGTACCGTCAATGTCAAAAAAAATAAGCTTGCGAGTCATCATTGTTTGCCTCAATCCTTCATATTCTATTCCTCTATTATAGCTTATTTCATAAAATTCTGCGTGGAGCTGCATACAGCAAATAAACCGACGCCTGCTGGCATCGGTTTTTTTCTTTATTGCTTATGCAGCCATTTGCACATTCACTGGGTTAGCAGCAAACACATGTGCTCCGCTTCTTGAGGCTTTGCGCTTATTGTTCTGTGCGATACCTACTAGGATTGGCGCTTCAGAAATATCTCGTTGTGCAAGCTCAACTAAAAGAGCTACATCCCCCGTCTGATAAGCAACCGCCATCGCTCTTAAGAAGCTTCGCAAATACTCATCATCAGGTAGTATAACAGCCTCTGCCTTCAGTTCCCGCTTGACTGCTTGCAAGGCTTCACGCGCGCGGTAATGGGCAGCCTTGATTGCACCAGGCGTCGTATTTAGCCGCTCGGCAGTTTCTTCGATTGAAAAATGARGCACATCGCGCAAAAGAAACACAGTTCGTTGTAAAGGTGACAGATGTTGCAAGAGCGCGTACATCGCTTCTTCATGGTCAAGACTGCTTGAATAAGCTGCTATATCCAATGGCTTCGCTTGCTGGATGAGAAGTTGATATTGATTTTTTCTTCTTCGCTGGTCAATCCATGTATTTTTGGCGATGCGCAGCAACAAAGCTTCCGGATTATTGTGATTTGAATCAACAGCTGCCCGCAGCCCTTTTAGCCATGTATCCTGCACTAAATCCTCTGCATCCCATTTTGATTTTGTTAAAAACAAACAATATCGCTCAAGTGTTTTTTGAAGCTGATCAAGGTCAGCCTCTGTGCTTTTTACTACTGTATGGGGTAAAGATTTCAGTTCATTCATCATTATACCTCCTCGGCATTTACCTCTCTTCATCTTCTCAAAAAGGAGAACATCCTTATTGAAGTAAACGAATGAAGTGCGTCAAAAGATACGCTTCTTTCAAAAATTTTTCCCGTATCTTTTTTTAATTGTTATTCGTTTACTAATCGAAACCAAACAACATCCATTTGGAGGTAAAATACGATGAGTAATTATGTACCTTATGTAGTCGAGCAATCCAGCCGCGGTGAAAGATCCTACGATATTTATTCGCGATTGCTGAAGGATCGCATCATTTTTTTGGGCTCTGCAATAGATGATGTAGTCGCTAACAGCATCGTTGCTCAATTATTATTTCTTACCGCGGAGGATTCTGAGAAAGAAATCTCGATGTACATTAACAGCCCAGGCGGCTCCACTTCTGCCGGATTCGTCATTCTTGACACGATGCAATTTGTGAAAGCTCCAGTACACACTATCTGCACGGGATTCGCTGCTTCTTTTGCAGCTATACTTCTGCTTGCTGG
>NZ_JBFTSN010000464.1:0-4732 GCF_056400045.1 Paenibacillus sp. 01L418 | reverse complement strand
ATGTGATCGATTGTATCGATTATGATAATTCTATAATTGAAGATGGTTCAATTATAAAAATTGAATTCGATAAAAGTAAGTTGGAGGGTCAATATATTTTTAAAATCCCTCAACATAGAATGATAGCTGTATATGTCACTGACGCTTTAAAAGATATTATTGAAAAATCGCCTTTTAAGGGCTACGAATTCGTTGAAATATGGGATTCAATGAACACGGGTGATGAAGAGAGAGAAAGAAAATTGAGATATGAGGAGGAAATTCAGAGAATAGAAAACATCGAAGGAAAGACTTATACTTGGTCCGAAGCCTATGAATTGGTTGAGCAAGGTAAATCAGTTATTAGTAGCAAGTGGAAAATACAGAGAAATAAAAACGGTGTTATTGTTCTAGGTGATTTGCTAGATGCTCTTAAATATCGCTGGATGGAACCGATGTTCTGGCCTCCAATTCTCTTTGACTTAACCTGGTATGAAACGGAGAAATCAGATATATAATCGGTGATTATAGTGACGAGGCTGCTGGCTTAGAGCGGCGACCTCGTTAAGCTCCCTTGGTACGTTATAATTTTCTCACGAATGCTCGCTTATTCGCAGGATTTCGCCCGGATAGTAAGGGGGGGAAGACATGAAGGGAATACCCTGTTAGACTTCGGTAACATGAAGGCGCACGGGAATAGAGGAGGGATATAACCGTCCTATATACTTCCATTTACTGCACGCATTCTCCACGCCACCCTTGGAGGTTTTCACTCCCATGTCTTAACGGGTCTATGCCCTCTCATTCCTTCGTTACGCCTATCCAAGGGGTGGAGGCCGGTCTTGCTAACGGTACGGGTCGGTGCCCTTTGGTTTAATGCATCCGGTACTCCGTGCTTTCTTTGAAATCCTGCGAATAAGCCAAWACTYGTACAACGAAACGGGTTGTATGGTTAAGCTGCTTGTAAGAGTGGTAACGTTTTATGTGGCATGTAGGCTTTACCGCTACGAGCCATTCCGACTAGTATTCTRGCCAATTTACCGCATAGTTTCATAATGGACCTCATTTTCTTCATCTTCTTAACCTGCACATTGTATGCATGCATCGCTTGAAACTCTGAATTGTTCATGACCAAACTCATAGTGGCCATAAAGAGGAAGCGCCGTAGGCGGGATCGTCCGCGTTTACTAATCTTCATTTGCCCGGTCCATTTGCCAGAACTYGCTTCTGCGAGGTTGAGTCCGGCATGGCGCAGCAAGGCATTTCCGTGAACAAATCCGCTTAAGTCYCYAGCCTCACCCAATATACCAGCTAATGAAATGACATTAATCCCCTTAATYGCGAGGATGGATTTTGCAAAGGGAATGCGTTCTAATACGGTTGAAATCTCCTTCTCCACAACCTCCAGTTGTKCGCAAGCAAGGTCATACTCGGCGAGYAATTGTTTCAAGTGGAGCTTGTAGTAATGAGAAGCTGACTGAGATCCTACTGAATGGTTGGCAATCTCGATGAGTGCTTTTGCTTTTCTAGCACCGCAGTGCCGTTTCATGATGGTTTTCCATCCCTGAATTAGGTTCTGGGTCTGTAGCTTACTGATCTCCGCTGGAGTAGGAAAGAGGCGAAGCGTTGCCAGGGAACCGATACAGGTGATGTCCTTRAATACGTGACGTAGTTCAGGGAAAACAACGTCAACCCAGCGGTGTATCTGGTTTTTGGCACTAACAAGTCGTTTGACGACGAAGTCGCGGTTAGAGAGAAGCACACGTAGATCCTCGAAGGCTTCGGGAGTCGTACGTGTTACCGAGTAGTAACCGTTCTTGATCATGTCGGCGATAACGAGTGCATCTTTCCGGTCACTCTTTGAAGGCGTATTGTCGCGATTTTCTTTGTTTTTTTTCACGAGATGCGGATTCACTAAAACGACTTCAAAATGGCGTTCTGTGAGCCACCGAGATAGGTTAAGCCAGTAGTGTCCGGTTGGCTCCATCCCGACGATGGCTGCACTCAAACGATGGGTGGTTTGCAGCTTTTGAATCCATAGYAAAAGATGGTGAAATCCTTCCTCGTCATTAGAAAAGGATAGGTAGTCTCCGATGATGATGCCACGGAAATTTACAGCGCGCGCAACATGCATCTGCTGGGCGATGTCGATCCCGATAACTAAATGCTGAGCAGTAATTTTTTCAATGAGTTGATTTTGTCTTGCTTGCGATTTAAACTTCATAGTAGAGCGTCCTCCTGGATGATGGAATTTTTAGGGCTATGACCCGTTGCGTACTTCCATCGTACCGAGGCGCTCGTTTTTGTGCAAAGCGGAAATTTAACGCTCTACAGGAATGCTAACGGGCAGGATTGCATGGAGGAAACCCCGAAATACTGAAGGGGAATTTCTTGTTAAAGGCGAGGTGGAGTTTTGAGGTTCAAATATGAACTTATCGGAAGAGGTTGGGCTAGTGGATTCATTGAAATGAACTCAAATACCTTTTATTTTGCAACAAGTTATATCACGGATGCTCTTGATGAGATGTTAAAGGCTCTGATTTTACTTAATCCAGAGCTCAGTCCATTCCCTGTTTCAAATTCACAATTTGAATGGAATGAAGAACCTGGTGGAACCGTTTGGAAATTCAGAAAGATTGATGATTTATTGCACGTTCAGACTATGTCATTTGAGAATTTGCGAAACAAAAAACAACTGGTTATTGAACTAAATGAGTCTTGTTCGATATTGGAATTTTCAGAAGCAGTAGTACAAGCGCTTGATTTATTGTTGAGTATACATGGTAAGGAAGGCTACAAAGAAAAGTGGGTTAACTATGATTTCCCAACGAACAATTACTTAAAACTTAAGGGTTTCGTTACAAAAAAGAATTGAAATAACGGGACACGATAGTTCAAACATGATATGTCGGCAACGGGTCATATGATCGGTTGCCCTTTTCATTGAAGTAATGGGTAGTTATACATAACTATAAATATGTATAATATATAGTAAATCCTCTCATAAAGTAAGAAGGAGAGACAAATGGAACTTTTCATTATAATTTTAGCTGTAGGATTCATCTGCTTAATAAGTTATCTTCGAGCAATCCATATTTCTCTTCAGAAAATTATAGAAATAATGTCAAGTGAAAAAGAGAAATAGACAACACCAAGAATGTAATTCCTTGAGATAAGTGATTAAGCTAACGAGGAACGATAGCACAACAACTAGGGAGCTGTCGCCGCGCGGTTGGGGAGTGATTGAAGACGGAGACTTTCAAAGAAAGAGCCTACGTATATTTATTGTATTGTGTTCTTCTAGATATTCGGAGCGCATCTTATACTCATCGTATTAAATGGTGGATTCCTGCATCTTGGGTCCAGGCTAAGTATAATGTGATTGAATAAACAATATTGCCGATGTTTTTCATAACTTACCTGATTTGATTGTTAACAGACCAGATCAATTTGATGAAAAATGGTTTTGGGATTGCTTAAGAAATCGAATTCCAGAGAAATATGAATTCTATAATAAAGTTTTCAATGAAAAGATAAATGAAATTGTTCGTTCAACTTACGGGAAACGTTAGTTCAATAGCACAAAACGACGAGCAGGCACTGCGGTAGCCTGCTCGTTTTATTAAACTAACGGGCAGATTAACGAAACCTTTATAGGTCCTTGATATGCCTGAAACTCAGCAATTTTGGGTTTCCACCGCCCACTTCTACTTTCACTTCATCAATTCCGTAAGAAATGTGTGGTCCATAATAAGTATTAATTTTTAAAGTGATTTTGTACGCACCACCGATACCGTACAATTGCATCACTTTCGTAATTTTGGTGTCCAGGGGCAATTGAGGTCAATTCTTCTGAGGACTATCTATTTGATAGACTCTAACTTCAAAAAAATGAGATATATAGAGATATACAAAGATCTCATTTTCTGAAAATCCCATAATCAGGCATCGTAGCGCGAGTAAATGTTTCTATCCATAAAGTGAACGTTGTGTTTTTAAGTTTGCCAATTAATTATTAGCATAATAACATAGCTTAATAAGAACTAATAATTGGGAAGTGAGGAGAATTATTTATTATGAATTTTCTAGTTATAAATAACAGCAAGTTATTTGTCCATCTAGTATTCAAGTATTGAAGGAACTAGGAAGATTATTATTGCATCGTCAGCAGCCGCGTGGATGAGTTGCATAATTAGGAGCAGGACCTTGAAAGTAATTAACCACTGGTTTGATTCAATCGCAGATCGAGAGACGTACTTGATGCAATTACCGAACGCACCCTACAAGTCATAGCGCCAGCACCCTGATTGCTTATTGTAAATTCGATATGCCTCCCACAAGATGCCCGTCAGGAACATTTCATTCTTTCACGACACCAAGGAGGAATCCAGTGGCTACAGACGATTGTGTAGGTGGAATAGAATCCATCGTGCCGTTTACCAATGCAACAGCTGCACAAATACCATAATTGGAAGGAGAAGATAAAATGAAACTTGTAAACAAAGCACTCCCTTTGTTTCTCTTGCTTTTACTCGCGTTTCAAAGTACGGCATTAGGAGCAACGAAACTATCACCCCGTGATATTGTTGTAAACATTAATGGATCATTTATCAAAACGGATAGTAATCCTTATGTGGACAAAGGAAGAGTTTTGGTTCCTATTCGGACTCTATCTTCATTAGGATTATCCTACACACAAAGGAAGAGTTTTGGTTCCTATTCGGACTCTATCTTCATTAGGATTATCCTACAC
>NZ_JBFTSN010000463.1:0-4787 GCF_056400045.1 Paenibacillus sp. 01L418 | reverse complement strand
GTAAAGAAGCCCATATGAAATGATCCGCTGCCTGATCCAAACGGTAAAAATGTTGTTCTAGCTCATCAATGGTATAGGGAGAACGTTGCGGCTCATCTACTGCATCGTCTATCATGCGGCAGAAAGCATAAATAACGTAAACGGCTTCGCGCCTTGGGCTAGGCAAATAACGAAAAGCTTTATAGAACGATGATGATCCTTTCTGAATCATCGCTTCACATTGCGCCAAACAGACAGTGGGTTCCATGAGGTCACTCCTTTAACAAATAGTTGGCTAGCAATCTGGCACCTTGCATAACAATCGGGATTCCACCGCCAGGATGCACGGATGCCCCTACAGCATACAAACCTTTTATCGGATATGGCACGATTTGAGGACGGAACACTGCCGACTGTCCAAAAGTTGGCGCGATGCCGAAGCTGCCCCCATGATAGAGTCCATCCGACTCCGCGTCCTGCGGCGTCCTTACTTCCTTCCATTGAATCGCAGCTCTCAAGCCGGGAAAGCCCCTCTTCTCAGCCTCATCAATTACATGCTCGACTAACGCGGGCACTTCATCCTCCCACGCTACAGAACCGTGTGGCGGAGCGGGAATCAGCATATACATGACGCTCTCACCTGGAGGTGCTGCTTCCATATCCATAGCTGACGGATAAAATATGTAAAAGGATGGATCTCGCGGAAGCTGATTGTTTTGAAAAATTTGTTTTAATCCACTTTGTAAATTGTCAGGTAAAAAAAACTGGTGAACGGAAGCTTGCTCCCACTGTTTGTTTAGGCCTAAATAGATCAAGATTGTTCCTGAAGACGGCTTATAGGCTTTCATTGGAACAGTGTTCTTTGGCATCAATGAGGCTAGATGCGGAAAATCACCGTTATATACAATCGTATCATGCAGCGTTTCCCTGCCGCCTTCGTCTATCACGCCAATGCAGCGTCCATTCTCAAGTAACAATTGCTCAATCTGAGTTTCTGTCTTGATTTGAACCCCTCTACTCCGCAGCTCCTCTTCCAAGATGGAAACGATTCCGGCATAACCTCCTTTTACATACCAAATGCCATAAGCATGTTCAGCGAAGGGCAATAACGTATACAATCCGGGAGATTGAAAAGGAGCGCCACCTATGTATAAGGTTTGTAGAGAGAACGCATCAAGCAGCTTCTCACTTCGGAAATATCGTCCTGCAAAGGAACGCACGCTTTTGTAGGCTTTAAGCTTCGTTAATAACGTTAGGTTTCGAAAAGTATAAAACTCTCGTTTTCGCAAAAATGGACGTTCCAGAAAAGCTTCCTTTCCTTGTTTAAAAGCCACTTCCATGTCCGCCATATAACGCCGAAAACCATCGACTTCCTCTGGAAACATTCGCTCAAGCTCTTCGATCTGGCGCTGCTGATTCCGCCATTTGTGAAATACGGTGCCGTCTGCATAATGAATACGGTAAAGCGGATCGCATTCGAGGAGCGGTATGCGTGATCGCTCGATTCCAGCTTCCTCCAAAATACTAAGCAGCATTTCAGGCAACAGCACAATTGTAGGGCCTTGATCGATCCGATAGCCTCCGCCTTCCTGAAAAGCTAATCTACCGCCAAGCCGGGGGCCTCTTTCATAAATAGTAACCTGCTTGCCTTGCTTGCTAAGCAGCAGAGCTGCTGTTAAACTGCCTATTCCACCACCGACAAAAGCTACTCCCACCGAAAGGCCTCCTTCTGTGAGTGGATGACTGCTGAAGATCCGCCAACCCTTATACGTTCACTATCATCCTGCGCCATAAGTAGACGGGTACTAATGCGCGCTGATTCGAAGATCGTCGGCAAGCCGCTGCCAGGGTGAGTTCCTCCCCCTACAAGCCAACAATTAGCGAGCTCTTCGAAGCGGTTATGTGGACGAAGCTTCATCATTTGATCCAGTGAATGTGCAAGATTAAACGTTGCTCCTTCATAGACATGATGATCATTTCGCCAATCTAATGGTGTAATGATGGCTTCCTCTTCGATGTCAGCCGAGAAGCCTGCTAGCTCTGGCTCCTGCTCCATACGCTCGATCATCTTTTCTCTAACGAGTGTCCTCTGCTCCTCCCAACTGACATTCGCTGTCAGATTCGGTACCGGCATAAGCGCGTATAAAGCGGTTTTCCCTTGAGGAGCCAGCGTTGGATCGTTAAGCCCAGGATTATGTATATAAATAGATGCGTCTGTAGACAGCATCTTTTTTGTCATGATTTCATGTACGTTTTGGCGATAGTTGTTGGCAAATAAAATGTTATGGTGCGGCATATGTATTTCACGATTTACTCCGAGGTAGAGCATATAAGTAGAGCAAGAATATTTCTTCTTGGCAAGCTTTGCCGGACTGTATTTCTTAAGCTCACCCGGTTCAAACAAGTGGTTCATAGCGGTTGCAAAATCAGCATTGATGATGATATGATCCGCTTCTATTTTTTCACCATTTTCCAAAAGCAGACCTACTGCTTTTCCGCTCCGGCTCAGCACTCTTTGGACACCGCAGGAGGTAACAATCTCGCCATCGTACTCGCGAATCACTTCAGCCATTGCCTCGCAGACGCGGTTAACGCCTCCAACGGGATGAAAAAGGCCAAATTTATGTTCCAAATAAGCAAGTATTGTAAATGTTCCAGGGCATTCCCATGGCGACATGCCTAAATATTTTGCTTGGAAAGTAAACGCATATTTCAGCCTTTCATCTGTAAAATAACGTGAAAGTCTGTCATACACACTTCCTACCGCATTCAGCCGCGGCAGCGCTTGAAACACATCCCGAGAAATATAGTCGCTTAGCTTGCTGAAAGGCCGCTGCAGCAGCGGGGAAACCTTGTTATATTTCTCCCCCTCCTCTTTCATAAACTGAAGATAACCTTTACCGTTGCCGGGAAATAGCGCCTCGATCCTCTCAACCATCTGCTTCTCGTCCCGTGTCGGTGAAAATGTAACATCGCCGAATTGCAGCCTATATAGCGGATCAAGCGCTATGAGCTCAACATAGTCGTACAAAGAGCGATTTACAGATTGAAACATTTCTTCAAGCAGGTGTGGCATCATGAAAAACGTAGGTCCTCGATCAAAAAAATACTCACCCAGCTGAAGCCTGGAGGTTCTCCCACCTATATAGGGCTGTTTCTCATAAACGGTAACTCGGTAACCTCGGCCAACCAGCTCCATGGCAGCTGCTAAACCGCCAGGTCCTGCTCCAATAACGGCCACGATTCCCTTATCCATACCAATTCCCCTTTCCAAAAAAAACAAATTAACTATACAAACATTATACAAACATAATACATACTTGATAATAGTCTGTAAAGTTAATTTATTCATTAGAATTGGAAACTTAACCCTAAAACCTTATCTTTAAACCATCTTTCCCATTCTTCTTGATTGCCATTCGGCAGCACCCAATCAGAATACGATTCAGGTACGTTTTTGAAGCCTTGTCCGCCTAGAACGACTTGCAGATCAGCATGATGAACCAATAAACGGTTTATAAAAGCAAAAGTGGGTTCCATTAAGTTTGCGTCAGTTAACGAAATACATAGGACTCGAATTTGCTGCGACTTAATCAACTCTGCAATGCCATCCTCCGGAGTATCTGGTCCAAGATACAGCACGTCAGCCCCTTTTTTACGCAAAAATAAAGAAAATAAAAGTAGTCCTGCTTGGTGATGTTCTCCAGATGGACATAAAGCAAGCATGCGGGGCACTCRATTATCAATCGGAAAAAGTTGAAAGAAACTAAGACAACGCTGAATCACGAACTGTGTAATAAAATGCTCCTGCGCAACAGAAGCTCTGCCTTCTTCCCACTCCGTGCCGGCTTTAATCATTACTGAAAATAAGATTTGATAGATCATAATGTCATAGCCATACATGGAAAATCCTAAATCAACCATCGTTTTTGCTTGTTCCGTACGAAAGTTGCAAAGCGTGTTATACAAGCGCTCCACCATTTCTTGATGAGCCTCTTCTGCCCCAACTTTAGCATGGGTCTCTGTCTTCGC
The DNA here is from genome assembly GCF_056400045.1 of Paenibacillus sp. 01L418. NCBI lineage: Bacteria > Bacillati > Bacillota > Bacilli > Caryophanales > Paenibacillaceae > Paenibacillus > Paenibacillus sp. 01L418. Next base: position 776 of record NZ_JBFTSN010000463.1, on the reverse strand, counting down.
TTCCAACATCCGTTCACGCAAAAGCTGCTGCTCCTTTAGCAGCCGAACAGCTTGTGAAATCGTCATCCCTTTCTCATCCGTCTGATTTTTGAGGAAGCGTAAATCCTCCATATTTTTATCATCAAAGAGGCGATAGCCTGTTTCTGTGCGAATGGGCTTAATCGCTTCATATCTTGTTTCCCAAGCACGAATCGTAACCGCAGGAATACCTAGCAGTGTTGAAGCTTGTCTGATTGTGTACATCATTACATTTCACTCTTTTCCTTCAGTTTCCAAAAAATGCGCTGCAGCCGAAAACGGTTATAGCGCTGTACAATGATAAATGGGACATTGGCGACAATGGCATAAACGATCATGATCCAGCCATAAATGCTTTCGTTCCATAGGAAAAATAGCGGCGCAGGCAGCATCGATATAATGTGAGTCCACTCTCCGCGCCGCGTTTCAAGTATAAAGGTCTGCAAGTAAGCTTTCTCAAGGACAGCTAATTTTTTCTTGGCAAAGCCTCCTTGAAACAAGCTTCCTCCGTCTGGCAGTTTGTCTTTCCAAACACGAATGAATAACAATCGTTCATAGACCAATTCTTCTCCGCGCCTCTTTGTCTGAGGTTTCATGCGATCAGCAGTGCGGCTGAACCAAACATCAGGCATTTTCAAAAACAAATAGGACACGCCCATATGCACAAGCAGCCATGCAAAAATATTTACAACCAATGTCCAAAACGGTGAAAATTCAAAAATTCTCACTTCCGCCCGCTTCCCTTCATAGTTGAAATC
>NZ_JBFTSN010000462.1:0-4792 GCF_056400045.1 Paenibacillus sp. 01L418 | reverse complement strand
TGTCAGACCTGAAATAACCATATCCACTTTTCCTGTATCAAGTGCGAGCAGCAAGCCATCAAAGTCCATATCTYGAATTTTGAGCTCAGCATTCATATCTTTCGCAATCTCTCTAGCAATTTCGATATCAAAACCAACGATCGTATCTTTACCGTCTATCATCTTATGGAACTCAAAGGGTGCATAATCGGCACTTGTACCAAGGGTAAGCGTTGTTTTCTCTACTGCTGGAGGATCTGTTGCCGCGTTATTGTTCGTTGCAGCTGGCGTATTTTCCTTATTGTTTTGACCACATGCCGAAAGGACGACCATAACCGAAATAAGCAGCAATGATAATTTCTTTTTCATTTCCATCTCTCCCAATTCATTATCTGATTTAGTCTAAAATCCCCCGAATTGAATACGGAGTTAAATCTGTATACAATATACATATATGATGGTAGTAATTATAACATCGGTTTCCACTATCTACAATGTTTTTTTATGAATCTATTAAAAATTGTTATTTCGATGTGAGTTATTATGACACCTTTCGACATATTCATACGCTTGTCTAATATCTGGATCAGATGATAAAATAGTGAAATCATCTACTGTACGAATGCATGTTCATTCAACTAAGCCATTTCTCTAACCCATATAAAAGTTATACAGCAAACAACTTCACCTCATTAAAGTAAGTTAGAACAGGGGAACCTACATGCAATCACCTAAATACCAATCGTTAAAAGACCATGTTTACGAGTATATCGCTCAAAAAATCCAAGATGGCACATTACTTCCGAATCAAAAAGTTAATGAAGCTGAAATTTGCAAAAAACTAGATATAAGCCGTACGCCTACCAGAGAAGCATTATTTCAACTATCCTCCGACAATCTCCTAGATTATTTACCTAGACGCGGCTTCACTGTCAAAGCCTTCGATTCCAAGAAAAAACTCGATTTTTCCCGAATTATTGGAGTGTTGGATGCACTCGCTGCTACCTTATGTATTGATTTACTTCAGCAGCCTGACTTCACCGAAATGGAAAGGCTTGTCGACAAAATTGATCTTGATATTAGCAAGCTGTATTTTTCCGATTATCATATGGACCAATATAACTTCCATGATATTTATATAAAAAAATGCGATAATCCTGTATTAATTGAAACGTTGAATTCATTAAAAAACAGCTTTATTCGTCAATCCTATGCAAGTGAAGACAAACCAAAGCTCGCAAACGTGCTAAAGCAAGTAAATGCGGAGCATCGAAAAATTCTTAACTTGTTCAAAGAGAAGGATAAAGAAGCCTTGGAAGCTACACTTAAGCATCACTGGCGCATTATTGATACCGAGATGCTCTAATGACATACCAAAAAAAGGCTGCCAGCTTGAAGCTGGCAGCCTTCGTTTATGTACTTTCGAACCTATCACCTAGCGATTAATAGTTTATTAAACTCTAGCAATGGGAGCGGCTTATGATAGTAATAACCCTGCGCTTTGTCACAGCCAAGCTGCTTTAGCTGTTCATATTGATCCAATGTTTCTACGCCCTCAGCAACCACCTGCTTCTGCAGGTCATGCCCCATCGACACAATCGTCTTCACGATGGATAAGCCACCTTGATAGGCATCCATATCAGTAATAAAGGAGCGGTCAATTTTGATAATAGCAATCGGCAGCTGCCTTAGCACACTTAATGAGGAATAACCTGTACCAAAATCATCAATGGCGATATGTATACCTAAAGCAACAAGCTCATCGAGCATCTTTCTAGCTACATTTAAATTATTAACGACCATGCTCTCCGTAATCTCCAAGCATAACCGATCAGGCTCAAGGCCACTGCTGCGCAAAATCTCCTGAACCTTGTTTACGAAATCTGGCTGCATGAATTGTCTCGACGAAACGTTCACCGATAGCATAAAATCATTCCAGCCTTGCTCCTGCCACAGTTTACCCTGCTGACAAGCTTCCGCAATAACCCATTGTCCGATTTCATTAATTAATCCCGTTTGCTCCGCCAGCGTGATAAATTCTCCTGGGTGCACCATGCCAAGCTCTACCGATTGCCAGCGAATAAGCGCCTCCGCCCCTATCAGCTGTCCGCTTGCCAAATTAATCTGCGGCTGATAATGGAGAACAAATTCCTTGCGTTTCAGTGCTTTGCGAAGATGCTTCTCCAGCTTGACGTCCCGCTGTACTAGAGCAATCATCTCATTCGTATACAAACGATACTGATTGCCTCCGCTATGTTTCGCATTGTACATGGCAATGTCTGCCCTCTTGATAAGCCCATCAGAGCTGTCATCATCAAATGGATGGACACTAATTCCAATGCTGCCGCCTAAGTAGAAATCTTGCCCTTGAAGCGTAATCGGCAGCTGAAAGGCTAGATGAATGTTTTCTGCAAGCGATACGATCTCATCATATTCTTCCGCTTCTTTAATTAAAATAATAAATTCATCTCCGCCCAGGCGGGCAAGCAAATGCCGATGGTCCACATTTTGACGCAGGCGCTGAGCAACGTCAATTAAAGCCTGATCACCAAACTGATGTCCAAGCGTATCGTTTATCAGCTTAAAGCGATCCAAATCGATAAGCATGACTCCGAGCAGCGCTTTTGATGATTTCACAGCTTTCAACGAAGTTTCCAGTTCTCGATTAAAATGATAGCGGTTAGGCAGCTTAGTCAATGTATCGTGATGTGCCAAAAAATGTATGAGACGCGACTCTTCCTGCTGCTGCGTAATATCCCGAATGACCATTAACAAAAACCAATCCTTACCCTCAGCCATCATTTCCGTATCAGCCAAAATCGCACGTTTCTGGCCTTTTCGATTCACTATGGTCAGCTCACGGTTTCTCCATGCATCCTTCGGAAAGGAAGCAGCAAAGGCTTCCTCCATGTCTTTGCGTTCGTTCATAACGATGAATTCAGATAAAGAGCGATTTTCCAGCTCCTCTTCCTTCTCAAATCCAAGTATACGAAGCGCACCTGGATTTACTTCCTTCATGATCATATTTTTGTCGATCATAATGATGGCGGTTGGGGAAAAATGATAAAGCAGCTCATATTTTTTGGATGTAGAAGGCAGGAAATCATTTTTCATATAGACACGAAGTGAAATACTCCATATTATAGTTGTCAAAAAAATGACTGAATCTGAAATATAAACATAGGGCGAGAAAGCAGTATATACAATTAAGACCCCGATCGTTGCCAACTGGTAAAATAAATTGGCTTTTAGCAGTATCATAAATCGTTTGCGATCAACGTTATTATTCGCTTTATAATGGGCTATTAAACAAATAGCTATATTAAGCAATGAATACATGACCAAAAAACCATAAATAACAGTCATAGCTGGAGCAACTTCGATTTGCTTCCAAAAACCTTCTATACGAACCCCTTCAAGCAAATATTCTCTTCCTCTTATGGCTAGAAGCAGAAAATACATTATAAAGGGTATAAAAGCTATGCCTATGGTGCTCCATCGAGAAAGCCGATGATAACTGTTTGTTGCCGTGAGATGAAGCAAAACGCTCATGCTTACCGCGGCTATAGAAGCTGGGTAAACCATATAAGCAGAAATATTCAGCGCATACTCGGCAGATAACAGCTGCTCGAGGTATTGAAAAAAAATCATACTCGCCAGCAAACAAATGGTAAGAAAGGCAAGACGATTCTCAATATGCTTAGCGTTTCGTCTTATAATAACTAAAGCGGTGTCAATCATATACATGACGGGAAAGATAAAGAAGAGAAGAAGCATTATGGATTGATAGTCACTCATATGATGAAGCCACCTCGCTGAACATTATTCAAAAATACAATTCACATTTTTATCCAAGCAATAGTACCATTATAAAACTTAAATATCGGCAGGACAACGAGAAAAAGACGGTTAAACAGAGAGCTTCCCTGTCTAACCGTCTTTCGTTTCATAAGAGCATCATGGCTCACGCACAGATTGCTCTTTGTTATTTCTATTTTCTGCCCTTAGCCGCGCTTCCACCTTTAAATGCGGTACTGCCTTTAGTCATGTTAGCGCTTTTAGCATTAGGCGTATTTTTATCGTCCGTTTTACCTTTTTCACCTTCAGCGCCTTTAGCACCTTGGTTTCTGCCAAACACCTTTTTCGCTAACTTCTTCTTTTCCCCTGCTTGCCAGCGATTCCAGCCTTTTTTGTCCGTTCCTCTGCCGGTTCCGCCTTTACCCTTTGTACTACTCATATTATCACTCCATCATGTCTTCTATGCCGAGTTAAACCTCATAAAATGCAGCTAAAGCATCTATCAGAATCTTGTTCCTCGTTATCATTACTTATCAGTATACCATTAATCCTGCACTTGGATTCTTATGATGGCTTTTAAATTTTAAATTTCGTTATGCTCTTCGTTTGTTATTCTTAATAAACATGAACCTTATCGCTCATGATTTTCCGAAGAATATTTTTATGGCGCTCAGCTCTAAGGACCAAAGCCTTTAACGCAGCTAACGCTTCACCAGCTTGTTCGAGGTAATACTCGTCGCCAAAAAGCGTGTATAATCTCATATAATCATTATATTCATCCAGCCATTCATTGAAGTAAGAAGAGATCATTCCCATCACTCCCTTAATTCGATTATAGAGCAAGAACATTAAGATTTTATGAAAAAAATAGGAGGAAAAGCATAAAATCATTCTAGCTGTTTCTGTTCTTATCGTTTATAGTATATTTTAAAGTTTTCTGAATATTCCCAAAAATGTTTACGCACCATTAACAAATGCTGCCCCAATCTATTTATCCTTCTCTATACTATTAAAT
>NZ_JBFTSN010000461.1:0-4805 GCF_056400045.1 Paenibacillus sp. 01L418 | reverse complement strand
TAATCAGTCGTATAATAAGAGGAAAATTCTTTTGTACCGCCAGCCTGCAAGTAATTTTTGGTGAATCCTTGCATTCGTTTGAGCGGGAACTTCCCTTGTTTTGCACTCTCGATAACATGCTCATTCATATCCGTTGCATAAATCTTCGCTTTATCCAGCAAGCCCTCCTCTTGGAGCAGGATAGCCATCGAATAAACCTCTTCTCCAGTCGCACAGCCCGCATGCCAAATGCGAATTTCAGGAAGGTTCCTAAGAAAAGGAATAACATCCTTGCGGAACGCAGCAAAGAAATTTGGATCACGGAACATTTCCGTTACTCGTATGGAGAAATCATTAAGCAATATATGAATAAATCCAGGCTCATGGAGCACCTTCTCAAGGAGAGAGGTGATCGTGGGCAAGCCTTCAAGATTCATTCGATGCGTAATGCGTCTGCGAAGCGATGAACGCAAGTAATTGCGGAAGTCATAACCATAGACGCGGTAAATACCGTCCAATAACAAATCGATTTCGATTCGTTCCAGATCATCGAGCGTTAATTCATTATAATCTACAGCTTCTTCATTTCCTTGACTGGTCAATTGCCCACCTGCTTCGTCAACCATACCCGCATCAGCGAGAAAAGCTGGTCCATATTTAGAGGTTTGCTAATATAATCGGAAGCACCGGCTTCCAAACATTTGTCGCGATCGCTTTTCATCGCTTTCGCCGTAAGCGCAATAATTGGCGTATCCTTCATTTTGGTATCCTGACGTATGATTTTCATCGTTTCAAAGCCATCCATAATTGGCATCATAATGTCCATGAGCACAATATCGAAGTCGGATTGTTCTTTTATAATGTCCAAGCATTGTCTACCATTGCTTGCCACGGTTACGTTAAATGCTTTGTTCTCAAGCGCTTTGACGAGAGCGAATACATTACGGGAATCATCCTCGACGAGCAGTACCTTTTTCCCTTTAAATAGAGTGCATTCATCTTCCGATAAGTCAGAAATGTTATGATCATCGGCAATATCAGGTGAGGCATCGATGACCACAGTTTCTGAAGCTGCTGCGACCTCTTGATTAAGGGATACAAGCTGTTCTTTCTCCATATCAGGCAGACTTGGTACATAGAGAGTAAAAGTACTCCCTTTTTTTGGCGAGCTTTCAAGGACGATACTGCCGCCCAGAAGCTTAGTAAATTCATTGCAAATGGATAAACCTAATCCTGTTCCGCCATATTGACGATTCGTTTCGCCATCGACCTGCTGGAACGCTTCAAATATTAGCTGCTGTTTATCCAGTGGAATGCCTATTCCGGTGTCGGTTACAGATATGGCCAAAACGTCTTTATTTATATGTGCTGGTACAAGTTTTTGTACTTCATGTGAGCCAGCCTTCTGGATGTCGAGAGTAACTGATCCTTTTTCCGTAAATTTAAAAGCATTGGACAGTAGATTTTTCAAAATTTGCTGCAGCCGCTGACCATCTGTATAAAGCAATTGAGGGACATTAGCATTGACGTTAATATGGAAAGCTATTTCTTTCTGCTCAGCGACAGGTTGGAATAGCAGCTTCATATGTTCAGGAATTTCACTTACGTTTACTTCATCCATCGTCAAGATGAGTTTTCCGGCTTCGACTTTAGACAAATCAAGAATGTCATCTATTAGCGTTAATAGATCTTTACCGGATGTATTAATGACTTTAGCATACCCTTCTTCATCCGAATTAAGCGTATGGTTCTCATTTTCCGCAAGGAGCTGAGAGAGAATTAAGATGCTGTTTAATGGAGTACGAAGCTCATGCGACATATTAGCCAAAAAATTGGATTTGTACTGCGAGCTTTGTTTAAGCTGCTCCGAATAGGCCTCGAGCTCTTCTTTTGCTTTTTCCAATTCCTTTGTTTTCTGTTCGGCAAATAGATTCTGTTCCTCTAGATGCTCAGTAGTCATGCGCATTTCCTCTTGCTGCATCTGAAGCTCTTCAGACTGTGTCTGCAGCTCCTCGGTTTGCGTTTGAAGCTCCTCCGTCATCACTTGCGATTCGCTAAGCAGCCTCTCGATTTCCATTCGGCCAACAACGCTGTTAATCGCAACGCCAAAATGAGTATCGATTTGCTCAAGCAGCTTTAGGTGCTGAGAAGTGAACGACTCGGTGGAAGCAAATTCAACGACAGCTACTACTTTGCCTTCATACTCGAAAGGCACGATTAGGATGCTCTTAGGCTGAAGCGTTCCAAGACCCGAGGTTAAGTTAATTCGATGCTCTGGAGCCGTGTTCAACAAAAACGTACGTTTCTCCACTGCCGCTTGACCGATAAGGCCTTCGCCCAATCGGAAGCTTTCTAGTCCTGACTGATCGCCATGGGCTGCATAGGAAGCCATTTTCACAAGTCTCTGCTGCTCGCCTGCACCTTGGCGGAGATAAAATAAGCCATAGGCTGCACCTAGAATTGGAGCAAGCTTCGTGAGAAAAGAATCTGCTAGCGTTGATGTATCATTAATGCCTTGATTCATCGTTGCCACCTCGGCAACTTTTGTTTTGATCCAATCTTGGTCGTTTATATTATCAAGCAAACTATTGGTAGCTTCAGCGAGATCTTTAATTTCATCTCTTGTATTTACTTTAATACGAGTGGATAAATCCCCTCCGGAGGATGCGATATCGTTTATCGTCTTCACAACCTGTTGGATCGTTTTAACGATTGCGCCGGAAACAAATGAAACGATGATGAAAGCAATAACTGACACAATAAGCAGCATGAGATACAAGCTAATAATGAGTATGTCATTTCGATTTTCCAATTCAGCAATATGCTCTTTCGTTGAAGTGATTTCATTTTGTCGCAAGGTTTCTAACTGTATCCGAAGAGAATCAATTTGGTCTTTTCCAATATCGTCATTATAGAAATCAATAATACCTTGCGTATCGTTATTTTTGCGCATGGTTAGAGTAGGCTCACCGGCAATTTCGATCCAATTTTGTATGGTCAGTTTTATTTCTTCCATAGTTTTGAGTGTAGTTGGATTGTCGGATAAATACTGGTACAGTGCGTTATAGTTGGCTTCCCATTCGCTTTTTCCACGAATATAGGGCTCTAAATAAAGGTCATTGCCCGTAATCACATAACCGCGCTGGCTAGTCTCCATGCTTACGACATTATAGCGAATACTGGTAATCAAATTATGCACTTCGATGTCTCGACTTGTAATTGACTCAATTTCTGTTTGTAAGGATGATATTCTCTCGCTGACGACAAGGATAGAAACGCCTAAGCAGAGTATGATCAGAAAATAGCCGAGTAAAATCTTTGAGCGGATTTTGAAACGTAAATTACCCAATAGAATAAACTCCTTTATATGAAAGAATTCTAGTAACAGTCTCCCTTTATTATAGCATGAATGAGTGCATAGAATATTCCTGCCTCTTATATGAGAAAAACCGCTTTTTGTTTCAAAGAATGAAATAGCGGGTATGTAATGAAAAAAAGGAAGTGATGACCGATGGATCTACTTATGCAAATCAGTATTGCGGTTATAGCGATTGCTTTTCTTGTTCTCTTGTATTCACTAATTCAAACGTTGAAAGTATTGCGAGGTGCACTTGATGAAATGAGGCAAACCGTTGGCTCGCTGCGAACTGAAGTGACTCAAATTAGCGTTGAGGTGAAGGAGGCTATTCATAATACGAATGCAATGACACTTGATGTACGAACGAAGCTAAGCTCGCTCGATGTGTTGTTCGCATCCGTCAATGATCTTGGTCACGCCTTGCACTCATTTACTGGAGCGGCTAAGGAATCGGCAGCAAGCGTAGTTGCTTCGATAAAAGGTGAAGGCAAGAAGAAACCAGCATCTGAACCTAGCTTAATAAGTACGATATATGATGGTGCGATTTCCACAATAAGGATATGGAATAAAGTGAAGAAAATATAAGCTATAATAGGAACATAGAAGAGAGGACAGAAGCGACTATGAACTCATTCATTCGTTTATCGATTCCGGCGAGAGCAGAATTTATTGATATTGTTAGACTTACATTATTTGGCGTTGCGAACAAAGCAGGTTTTTCCTATGAGGAAATTGAAGATATGAAGGTTGCTGTAACCGAGGCTTGTACGAACGTAGTACTCCATGCATACAGCAATAGCCAGCCTGGTGTAGTGGATATTAGCTTTGAGCTTGAGGAAGAAGGGCTCTCTATTCGCATTAAGGACGAGGGTACGAGCTTTAAATATGAGCCATCCGCAAGTAAAACCGAGTCTCTGCACAATAAAGAACTAAGTGAAGTAACGGCTGGTGGACTTGGGCTGTTTATGATGCATGCATTGATGGATAAAGTGGAAGTGTTTTCTGAGAGAGGCACTGAGGTAATTTTGACCAAGCTATTTGGTAGGAAAGAGGAGATGGCATGAACGCAAATTCATCCTTCCTGGATCCAGAACATATGATTGAAAAAATAAAATTGTATCAGCAATCGAATTGTAATGAAGTTGCAACCGTATTGCTGCAGCATTTTGAGCCCATTGTGAAGATGGCAGCTGCAAAGATGTCCCGCAGCAGACCAGATCTCTATGAGGATTTATACCAAGTCGGTCAGTTGTCTATGCTGCGTTTATTTAGGCAGTATGACAGCTCGCGTGAAATCCCATTTGAGGGATATGCAATGAAGAGCATTATCGGGCATTTGAAAAACTATTTGCGAGACAAGTCTTGGTATATCCAGGTGCCGAGACGGATTAAGGAAAAAGGCTTGCTGATTCAGCAAGCCATCGATCACTTAACCGTTGAGCTCGGCCACTCGCCCAAAATGGAAGAA
>NZ_JBFTSN010000460.1:0-4808 GCF_056400045.1 Paenibacillus sp. 01L418 | reverse complement strand
TCGTTTGGAGCAATAATAGCAGCTTGACCAAAATTTGCACGCATCAGATCAACTTTACGAAGAGAGCCAACTGTACCTGTTGTTACGATATATACTTGATTCTCAACTGCTCTAGCATGGCAGCAGTATCTTACGCGATAGAACCCATGACGATCATCTGTGCACGAAGGACAGAAAATGACATCTGCACCTTTAGCACGGGCCATTCGAACGATTTCGGGAAATTCAATATCGTAGCAAGTAAGCATCGCGATGGTACCATATGCGGTCTCGAATACCTCAAGACCTTCACCTGCCGACATATTCCAGCCTTCTACTTCTGGTGGCGTAATGTGGATTTTATGCTGAACGTCAATTTTCCCATCGGGATGAAAAAGATGCGCAGCATTGCGCAAACTTCCATCCGCTTGTTTTATCACGTGGGTGCCTCCAACAATGTAAACCTCATATTCAGCAGCAAGTGAGTGAAAGAGAGCAAGATAATCCTCCGTGAATTCAGGAAGCCGATCAATAGGAAGCGCTACGCCCTGCTCATCTCCAATCGACATCAATTGGGTTGTCAGAAACTCAGGAAACAAAATAAATTGTGCCCCGTATTCCGAGGCATTGCGTACATAATGTGTTACTTGTTCTGCGAATTGCTCAAACGAATTTATATCAGCAAGCTTATACTGAACGGCTGCCGTACGAAACTTCATTCGTTAAATCCTCCAATCGTATCGTTATTGTTTGCGCTGTTTAAATTGCAAAGTAATCGTCGTGCCCAAATCCGGCAGACTAAACACATCTACCTTTCCTTCATGCAAATCTATGATTCGTTTGGCAATGGACAAGCCGAGACCTACTCCGCCTGTTGTGCGGCTTCTGGCTCCATCCACACGGTAGAAACGCTCGAATAGATGCGGAATTTCGTTTTCTGGAATGCCCATTCCTTTATCCTTAACCTCGATTTTCACGATATGTCTAACGAGTGTAATCGTAATATCGATCGGGTCCTTCGAATATTTAATCGCGTTATCGAGCAAAATGACGAGCAGCTGCCTGATTTTGTCCTTGTCTCCAACCATACGCACCGCCTTGGACATCGCTTTCACTCGAATCGGTCTGCCGAACGTCGTTTGCAGCATCGTTGCTAGCTCATCAACCACTTGAACAACATCAAACAGCTCCTGCTTTAGCCAATCCTCCTGCTCTGCCTCAGCGAGCATAAGCATGGATTTTGTTAAGTTTTGCAGACGATTAGCTTCTTTATCGATTGCTTCAATCGCTTCATTTCGCAAGCTCTCATCATCACGTCCCCAACGCTTTAACATACCAGCATAGCTGCTGATGACAGTTAGAGGGGTTTTGAGCTCATGAGAAGCATCTGCTACGAATTGCTTCTGCTTAGCAAATGTGCGGTCAAGTCGTTCAATCATCTGATTAAATGCACGAACGAGCTGCAGAAGCTCAGCAGATTCCTCGCGGTTGCTAAGCTCGATTTGTCTAAGCTTCCCGCTTCGGTCAATTTCTCGCATCGTATTAACCATTTGCTGAATCGGCGCCGTTAGTCTTGAAGTAAACCAATACGTTCCGAATATGGCAAACAAAATGGCACCGCCGCTCGTGACGCTTAACGCTGCGACCAGCACCTGCAAATAATTGTCCAATTCATCTAGTATTCGATTAATTTCAAGCATTGCAATAACACGATTGCCGTCATATAACGGAACTCGCATGAACAAAATTCGTTCTCCGCCCTTCGTGATCATCCCGGTATGGTGATGCACCTCAAAGGTCGCTGGCAGCTGCTGCAGAAGCTCATCCGTTCCTGTTATATTTACAACCCTGTTATTAGGCGCAATGATGCGGATCATTTCGTTTACGTTGTAATACTCATTGAGCAGCTCCGGATAGTTTAATCCTCGGCCGCTCTGAATTCGGGGATTCTCAAGCATGAGATTCACCTTATTCGCAATGACCTCTTCTTCACTTTCAGTCGTTATTTTGATCACATAGAAATACACAAAAATATTAAATAGAATCAAAATAAATATAAGCCAAAAAATGGTGAAAAGCGTAAACCGTTTGCGGAGTGTCAYGCATCGGGCTCCTTTATCATATAACCTACTCCTCGAACCGTATGAATAAGCTTATGACGATAACCCTTGTCCAACTTCTGACGCAAATAACGGATATAAACATCTACTAAATTTGTTTCACCGATAAAATCATATCCCCAAACTTCGGATAAAATATCTTCACGCGATTTCTCATCATTTTTGTTTTCCACAAGGTATACGAGCAGCTCGAATTCACGCGGCGTTAGCTCGATCAAAATATCTTTGCGATAAACCTTACGCGTGCGCAGCTCGATCGTTAAGTCGCCAACCTTGATCATGTCAGATCCTTCCGCTTCCTTCGGATACTGCTGGAATATACGTAAAATGTTGCGAACCCGCGCCAACAGCTCCTCCATTGCGAACGGCTTTGTAATATAATCATTTGCTCCATGCTCGAATCCACTTACTTTATCCGGTACGGTGTCGCGTGCAGTCAACAATATAATAGGTACAGGATTTCCTGCTTGTCGCAGTAATCGCAGCACTTCAATTCCGCTCATCTCAGGCAACATGACATCGAGCAAAACAAGCTCCCATTCACCTGTCGAAGCCATTTCATATCCGGTTCTGCCATCAGCGGCAGTTCCTACGGTATACCCCTCATGCTCAAGCTCAAGTTGTAAAATTCGGGAAATACCCGCTTCATCTTCGACGACTAGAATACGTTCTTTCATTCTAGAGGTTCACCTGCTTCCAGTTGTAAATAATATTAATGCCGTTAATCAACCATATCTTCTTCTATAAATACGGTTAAATTTATCATAATGAAGACCTATCACAAATGCAAGCAAGCCGATCTACAAGAAGAGTAGACCGGCAATTGCCACGGAGGGTGTTTATCTTCACGAAGATAAAGGATATTAAGCTAAAACCACTCCTAGTTTTGCATCGACCATGCTTCTACATCCCATGTTTTGGTAGCCATATCCTCGTAAAATTCCGGTTCATGAGATACAAGCACGACAGTACCTTTATAAGCCTTAAGAGCACGCTTCAATTCCGCTTTAGCCACAACGTCCAAATGGTTCGTCGGCTCATCGAACAGAATCCAGTTGCTCTCGCGCATCATAAGCTTGCATAGACGAACCTTCGCTTGCTCGCCGCCGCTCAGCTGGTTAAGCGAACGTGTAATATGTTCATTTTTCAAGCCACAGCGTGCAAGGGCACCCCGAACCTCTGATTGGGTCATGAAGGAGAACTCATCCCATACATCCTCAAGCGGCGTCATGGTCGGAGCTTTTGCTTCTTGCTCAAAGTAAGCAGGATTTAAATAATCGCCCAGATAGGTTTTGCCGTCAAGCGCTGGAATTACGCCTAAAATGGTTTTGAGTAGTGTAGATTTACCAACGCCGTTGCATCCTACGATAGCAATCTTATCACCACGTTCAATGACCATGTCCATTTTTGGCAGCAGAGGTTTATTGTAACCGATGACCATGCCCTCTGCTTCAAATACAGTCTTGCCGCTCGTTCTCGATTCTTTAAAGTTAAACGTTGGTTTTGCCGCTTCTTCCGGTTTATCAATACGATCAATACGATCAAGCTGCTTCTCGCGGCTCTTAGCACGTCCTGATGTTGAAGCGCGTGCTTTGTTTTTTTGAATAAAATCCTCTTGCTTTTTAATAAAATCCTTTTGTTTCTCGTATGCGTCGATGTGCTGCGCCTTGTTCAGGTCAGCCATTTCAAGAAATTTATCATAATTGGCCGAATAGCGTGTCAGCTTCGTAAATTCAAGATGGTAAATCACGTTGACCACTTGATTCATAAAGCTCGTTTCATGTGAAATAAGAACAAACGCATGCGGGTAGTTTTTCAAATAGTTAGTTAGCCAATTGATATGCTCTTCATCCAAATAGTTCGTAGGCTCATCGAGCAGTAGAACACCTGGTTTTTCAAGAAGCAGCTTCGCTAGCAGTACCTTTGTCCGCTGACCGCCGCTAAGTGCAGTAACATCACGATCAAGTCCAMTCGCATTCAGACCTAGCCCGTTTGCCATCTCATCGACTTTTACATCAATTAAATAGAAATCGCCGATCTCCAGCTCTTCCTGAATCTCACCCATACGTGTAAGCAGCTCATCTAATTTATCTGAATCTGCATCGCCCATTTGAGCTGCAATATTGTTTAGCTCTTCTTCCAATAGCAGCAAAGGTAAAAAAGCATCCTTCAGTACATCACGGATCGTTTTACCTGCTTCAAGCTTCGTATGTTGATCCAAGTAGCCGTAACGAACACGCGGTGTCCATTCGACCTTTCCTTCATCCTTCAACAGTTTGCCTGTTAAAATATTCATCAGTGTTGACTTGCCTGTACCATTCGCACCGACTAGGCCAACATGCTCTCCATCCAACAAACGGAAGGCTACATTTTTAAAAAGCACACGATCTCCGAACGTATGTGATAATTGCTCAACTGTTAACAAACTCATTTGTCTTTATCTCCATTCATATATGAACCATAGTTATAGCTTGTGAAATGTGTCGTTTTGCCCGTATCATTGTACCACAAAAATGGTCATTTTGTGTTCATTTCCTTATAAAGGAGCTGTAAAATGGGCGAAAGCGCATGATTTAATCGTTTATTTAAGCGCGATTCATCCGTTGCCCAGAGCCCTTTCCATTGCAAAGAAAGCAGCGTCTCTTCAGGAAGTCGCGGCACGATGGCTAACGGCTTGTCAGGAAATAAGGAAAGCCACTCATTCCGACC
>NZ_JBFTSN010000459.1:0-4821 GCF_056400045.1 Paenibacillus sp. 01L418 | reverse complement strand
GGCTGGGAAAGGCCGTTTCTATTACCTTTGTTTTTTTTGCATTCATTACAGCGGCAGATCTTTTGTATTATATGGCGGATTTTATAACTACACAGATCATGGCCGACACACCAGCGCAAGCTATTCATATTCTTTTTGCTTGCATAGTCATCATGGGAGTTCGTCTTGGTCTTGAAAATCTAGCTCGGACAGCGGAGTTTTTTTTCCCTTGGTTCGTTTTATTATTTATCATATTAGTCATTTTCATCTCGCCGCAAATCGACAATCACAACATTCAACCCGTATTTGATACTGGAATAAAACCGATGATTCGTTCTACTTTAATCTTCACAAGTATTTTCTCTCTTTCCCCTGTTGTTTTTTTAATGATTTTCCCTGTTTCAGTGAATCAACCTAAAAAAGCACAAAAAGCTTTTTTGATAGGCACATTTATAGGGGGAATCATTTTAATTATTATTATCGCTTTGGCTATTCTAGTTCTCGGTCCTGATACAACAGGAAGGCATATGTATCCAAGTTTTGCGCTAGCCAAAAAAATAAACACAGGAAATTTTATACGTATTGAAGCCATAATGGCTGGAATATGGTTTGTCACGATTTTTTTTAGAACATCACTGTATTTTTACGCAGCTGTAATCGGTCTTGCACAAACGTTGAACTTAAAAGACTACCGCTCACTTACGTTACCTTTAGGGATGATCATGGTCGTATTTTCCCTCATTTTACATCCTAATGTCCTTCATGGAATTGAATTCAACAAAGGAGCATGGATACCTTATGTCTCGACATACGGACTCATTCTTCCTTTGATTTTATTAGTCGTTCATGCGTTTCGAAAACAGTTTTTAAAAAACTAACGTTTGAAAATAGGCTGTCCAACAAGTCATTTAGATGATTGGACGGCCTTTATTAATTACACTCCCCTACTCCTGCATTGTTCATCGATTCGTTACATTTCACCCTCCATATAGCTCTATCGAGTCATATTATTTTCACTTCATAAAGGGCATACTGATTTCAGCCCAATTGGAAGCTGTAATCATTTATTCATTGTGAAATACATCACATAGTTTGAAAGCGAGTGAAATCATGAAAGAAAACAAACAAAATCGTCCAAAACAACAGGAAAAAAAATTAATTATGTTATGTGCAGTTGTGACACTGCTCATGCYGCTGTCGATCATCCGAAAATTTATGAGCTAGTTCAAACAAGAATCAATCATCTAAGGAGTGAATTCCATGCTGCTTAACGGCTATGATCCCGTTGTATTCAGTCGTATACTAACCTCTCTCACCCTTGGCTTCCACATCATCTATGCCACGATAGGTGTCGGCATCCCGCTGATGATAGCACTAGCCGAATGGATCGGCATTAAACGAAATGACTTTCATTACCTGCTGCTTGCAAGGCGCTGGGCTCGTGGCTATGTAATCACCGTTGCAGTAGGCGTCGTGACAGGAACAGCTATTGGCCTGCAGCTAAGTCTGCTATGGCCAAGCTTTATGAGAGTTGCTGGACAATCTATCTCCCTGCCTCTTTTCCTTGAAACCTTTGCATTCTTTTTTGAAGCCATCTTTCTCGGTATTTACCTCTACACTTGGGATCGCTTTAAAAGTAGGATGACGCATTTTTGGCTGTTGATTCCCGTCGTTATTGGTTCTTCAGCTTCAGCTTTCTTCATTACGATCGTGAACGCATTTATGAATTACCCGGTTGGATTTACTTTAGTTAATGGTGAAATCGCGGACGTTAATCCTATTGCAGCAATGCTTAGCCCGGCCATGCCGACTAAGGTAGCACATGTGCTCTCTTCAGCTTACTTAACCTGCGCATTCATACTCGCAGCCATTACGGCTTGGTCGCTGCTTAAAGGAAAAAACCATATTTACTATAAGAAAGCTTTAAAGCTCACAATGGTTTGTGCCTTTGTTTTTATGATTTCTACAGCGCTTATCGGAGATTTGTCGGGAAAATATCTTGCAAAATATCAACCCGAGAAGCTGGCTGCAACGGAGTGGCATTTTGAAACGATGGGCAAAGCGCCGCTTATACTCGGAGGTATCCTTACCGAAGACAATGAAGTGAAATACGGACTAAAAATCCCGTTTGGCCTAAGCATTCTCGCTCACAGCAATCCGTTTGCTGAGGTTACTGGATTAAATGAATTTCCTGAGGATGAGCATCCGCCTCTATGGATTCATTACCTCTTTGACATTAAGATGGCTTATGTAGCCTTTATGGTGCTGGTCTCCCTTCTGTTTATTATTGAAATGGTTCGAAAAAAAGGGAATACATACCGCCGCTGGCTTCTTTGCGCCGTTGTTATTGCTGCTCCAGTAGCGATACTCACCATTGAGCATGGTTGGATTTTCTCAGAGGTTGGCAGGCAGCCGTGGATCTTAAGAGGCATTATGCGTACTGCGGAAGGTGCAACGACATCCGATCATGTCGATTTGATGCTTTTGCTATTTGCTCTGCTTTATCTTGTGCTCGGCATTTCTTCTGTAAGAGTTCTAATAAAAATGTTCCGAAATAATCACGCTGAAGATGAAATAGCTGCCTACGAGAAGGAGGCTCATGATCCATTATGAGTTATGAAGTCATTGGTATTACCGTGCTCTGGACTTTTCTGTTTGGCTATCTCATTATCGCTTCTATTGATTTTGGCGCCGGTTTTTTCAGCTATTACAGCTCTATTACTGGAACGAGGCATCTGATCCATTCCATCATTGATCGGTATTTGTCCCCAGTATGGGAGGTCACGAATGTTTTTCTCGTGTTCTTTTTTGTCGGGTTTATCGGATTTTTTCCGGATACCGCCTATTATTATGGAACTGCCTTGCTTATACCGGGAAGCATTGCCATTGTGCTGCTAGCTATTCGAGGGGCTTATTATGCTTTTAATCATTACGGCTCACGAAGTCGGAAAATCTATACACTCATGTACGGGGCTAGCGGCTTGCTTATTCCAGCTGCCTTATCAACAGTACTAACGATCTCAGAAGGAGGATACATCAAGGTTACAGACGAAGGAAAAGTAGTATTTCTCGTTAACGAACTGTTTAGAAGCAGCTATTCCTGGTCCGTTGTTCTGCTCGCCCTTGTAAGCGTGCTGTACATATCGGCTATGTTCTTAAGCTTCTATGCCCATAAAGCAGGCGATGCTCCTGCATTTAAGATCGTTCGAACATACGCGCTCGTATGGAGCTTACCGACAATACTTAGCAGCCTTCTTGTTTTCTTCGCCATCCATGACCATAATCGTGAGCACTATGAGAAAATGCTGGATAGATCATGGATGTTCGCTTTATCCTTTCTCTTTTTTATGTTAGCGGTTTACTTGGTGTGGAAGCGCCAGCGACTTGGATTATCGTTTATCTTCGTCATTTTGCAGTTTGCATTCGCCTTTTATGGATACGGCTCAGCTCATCTGCCTTACATTCTGTATCCCTATTTGACCATACACGATAATTTCACCAATGACTCGATGGCTATTGCGCTAATCATAGCATTTGTACTCGGCTTGCTGCTTCTGATCCCTTCACTATACTTGCTGATGCGTCTGTTTTTATTTAACACTAAATACGTCAAAGGCAAATAAATACCGTAAACGAAAGCAGGTGTACGATATTGGAAATTACTTTAATTATGATTGCCCCTCTTCTCATAATAGGCATTGCAGTTGTGTTCCTATTTGTATGGGGTGCTAAAGGCCAAACTTCGCCTAGGGAATAATCTCATTAAAAAACGCGTCTTTTTCCTTTTGGAATTGGACGCGTTTTTTATTAAGATCTATATTCACGATGAAAGTATAGCCTCTGCTACAAGCTGCCCCGATAGGGTTACCATCGGTGTTCCCCCGCCTGGATGCGTCGTACCTCCGACAAACCATAAACCCTTTAGATCAGCTTGATTGGAGGGTCTGGCAAAGGTTTGCCGCGCTGTATTGGAGGAAATGCCATATATAGCTCCGCGGTATGCCGATGTCTGCTTTTGCATTTGGTCAGGAGTGTAGACTGCTGAAAACTCTGAATCATCAATTAAACCAGACAAGCCATATGCTTCAAGTTTCGTTAAAATGTTTTTCTGATACGATTCGGCTTCTTGCTCCCAGTTCAACAGCGGAGAAGTGTATGGAGCGTTAGTCAGGATAAACAGGTTGCTGCCTCCAGCAGGGGCCATCCCATCCTCTGAGTAACCTGAATGGCAAATGTAAATTGCAGGGTTCTGAGGTGCTCTTCTTTGCTGGAAGATGTCGTCAAACTCACTGCCATAGTGTTCTGGGAAAAACACAGTATGATGCAGCAGCTGGCTGTAGGTCTTCTTACTGCCAATGAGGGAAACAAAACCTGATAACGATGGCTCATACGATGAGATTTTGGCATTGCTCATGCTTGGTCGCTTTGATTCTTCCAGCAGGTTTTTGCAAATAGCCAGYACATCACCATTTGCGATGATGATATCAGCTTTATAGTCCGCTTTGCTCGTAACAACACCTGTGATGCGACCGTTTACTGATGTAATCTGTTGAACACTCTCGGACGTATGAATCGTTACACCAAGCTCCTGAGCAAGGCGGCCGAATGCCTCCACAATCTGGTAGGTGCCGCCTCTCACTCCATAAATACCTAACTGCAGCTCCAAATGAGCAAGCATTGCAAAAATAGACGGAGCCGTCCGAGGAGCCGATCCAACATAGGTCGCATACCGTCCTAAGAGTGCAAGTGTATGTGGATGCCTAAAGTAACGGCGAAGCAGCCGTTCCAATGTCAGCCATGGACGAATCCGCAGCAAACCCGCAAGCAGTCGGAAGTCAACTT
>NZ_JBFTSN010000458.1:0-4826 GCF_056400045.1 Paenibacillus sp. 01L418 | reverse complement strand
GCGCTATTGAGGTGGGCGGTGCTAGACTTCGCTGCTGGAAAAAGGGCGGACATGGCAGTCAGACTTTCCTTGAGGTGGTTGAAAACTCCTGTAACCCCGGGTTTGTAACGCTTGGTCAGAGGCTGGGCAAGGACAAACTATTTGATTACATTAAGAACTTTGGCTTCGGGACGAAGACGGGCATCGATATTGGCGGCGAAGAAAATGGGATCTTATTCAAGCTTAGTCAGGTCGGTCCGGTGGAACTTGCCACTACGGCTTTTGGCCAAGGGGTCTCCGTTACACCAATTCAGCAAATAACGGCTGTTTCCGCAGCAATTAACGGCGGAACGCTGTATAAACCCCATGTAGCAAAAGCATGGATAAACCCGGAGACGGGAGCGACTGTAGAAACGGTAGAATCGGTTGCAGTTAGGAAGGTTATTTCGGAGGAAACGTCCAAGCAGGTGCGTGAAGCGCTTGAGAGCGTCGTAGCCAAAGGAACAGGCCGCAATGCCTTTATTGACGGGTATCGCGTAGGCGGCAAGACGGGTACTGCTCAAAAGGTTATTAACGGACGTTATTCCCCTAATGAGCATATTGTATCTTTTGTTGGCTTTGCCCCGGCAGATGATCCGAAGATCGTTATTTATGTAGCGGTTGATAATCCGCAAGGAATTCAGTTCGGCGGAGTCGTTGCAGCGCCGATCGTTCGCAATATGCTGGAGGACGCGCTCACCATTCTGGAAGTTCCGGCTCGTGAGAAGCAGATCGACCGTATTTATAAGTATGGAGAAACACCTATTGTTACAGTTCCGAACTTGATTGGCAAGACGGTGTCGGATTTGTATGAGGATATGAATATGAATTTCAATCTGACTTCCGCAGGTTCTGGGAAAACGGTCATACGCCAAGCTCCAGCTGCTGGAACCCGTGTAGATCGCGGATCAACGATTCGGATCTATTTGGGCGAAGAAGATAATATATCCCACTCGCATTGACTATAATGGTAGTTAACGAGGGTGCAGCAGGCGGGGAAGTTTGTCCGCCGGCGCTTAAGGGAGGAGCTGGGCAGATGCGATTAAAGGATGTTGCGGAATTGCTTATAGCCTCACGGCTGATAGGCGATGGGGAAACGGAACTGACTGGCATTGAGACGGATTCACGAAGCGTAATTGAAGGGCAATTGTTTATTTGCTTGAGAGGCCATACCGTTGATGGTCACGAGTTTGCTTCGGAGGCGGTTGCCGCCGGAGCAGCAGCGCTAATAGCAGAACGAAAGCTGGACCTGTTGGTGCCGCAAATTATTGTAAGAGATTGCCGCCTTGCCATGGCTGTAATTGCTAATTATTATTATAGACAGCCTAGTCAAACCTTGAAGCTTATCGGTGTAACGGGGACGAATGGCAAGACGACAACAACTTATTTAATTGAGCAAATCCTAAATGATCAGAGTAAGCCTACCGGTGTGATCGGTACGATTGAACGTCGTTATGCGGGAAAATCGTTCCCTATGACCAGTACGACGCCTCAAACGCTGCAGCTTCAAAGCTATCTCGGGGAGATGCGTGATGCGGGCACGCAATATTGTGCAATTGAAGTGTCCTCCCATGCTCTCGAGCAAGGCCGGGTGAAGGGCTGCAGATTCCGAACGGCAGTATTTACTAATTTGACGCAGGACCACTTGGATTATCATGAAACGATGAGTCGATATGCCGCGGTAAAGGGATTGTTCTTCTCGCGACTTGGCAATGTGTATGCATCTGCGGAAAACGAAAGATCTTATGCGGTTCTTAATGCAGACGATGCTTTATCCGCAGAATATGCCGAGCTCACAGCGGCAGAGGTCATCACTTATGCAATTGATAAAGAGGCAGACGTTCGGGCAACGAATATTCGAATAACTGCACAGGGTACGACCTTTCATGTTGACACATTCAGAGGCGAGCAGGACATAACATTGCAAATGGCTGGGAAGTTCAACGTATACAACGCGCTTGCCGCTATAAGCGCTGTACTTCTTGAAGGCGTGGAACTAGAGGCGATTGCACACAGTCTAAGCAAAATTCCCGGCGTACCCGGAYGGGTTGAAGCGGTTAATGCGGGACAGGATTTTGCGGTAATTGTAGATTATGCCCACACGCCGGATGGACTTGAAAATGTACTCAGAGCTATTCAACAATTTGCAGAAAATCGAATTATATGTGTTTTTGGCTGCGGCGGTGACCGTGATCGCTCCAAGCGGCCGCTAATGGGGAATATTGCAGTGAAATACGCGGATTACGCTATCATAACATCGGATAACCCACGATCGGAGCCGCCTGAGTCCATATTAAAGGATATTGAAGCTGGATTAATAAGCAGCAGAATTGATCCTTCATTTTATAAATTAATCGTTGATCGCAAGGAAGCAATTGAAAAAGCGGTTGAAATGGCAAGCCTCGGCGATGTAGTATTGATTGCGGGGAAAGGTCATGAAACCTACCAAGATATTAACGGAGTCAAATATCCATTTGACGATCGAAAAGTAGCGAAAGCAGCGATAAGGGGAATCATACAGTGATTAAACGTACTATTAAACAAATTGCCGAAATGAGTGGCGCTAGATGGAATGGAAATCATGCAGAGCTTAACATAACAGGAGTAACAACTGACTCGCGGCAAGCTGCTGCGGGCCAGTTGTTCGTTCCGATCGTAGGCGAGCATTTTGACGGGCATGCCTATTTGGAGCAAGCTATTGCAAATGGAGCGGTTGCTGCGCTTTGGCAGAAAGGCCGCGAGGTTCCAGCATCTCTTGAGGGAGTGCCGCTTCTTATTGTTGGGGATACGCTGGTTGCATTGCAGCGCCTTGCAACAGCTTATCGCAGTGAACTTGTCACTCGTGTTGTTGGCATTACAGGCAGCAATGGCAAAACAACGACAAAGGATATGGCAGCTGCTATTCTTGGCACAACTTATAAAGTGCATAAGACTGAAGGCAATTTGAACAATCACATCGGCTTGCCTCTGACGGTGCTGAGGCTTGAAGAGGACACGGAAGTAGCCGTGCTCGAGATGGGAATGAGCGGCTTCGGCGAGATCGAGCTGCTGACGAAGATCGCACAGCCTGATGCCGCTATTATTACAAATATCGGCGACGCGCATATGCTCCAGCTTGGCTCAAGAGCCGGTATTGCGAAGGCGAAGCTTGAAATAGCGCTCGGGCTCAGCGAGGATGGTTTACTGCTATACAATGGCGATGAACCACTTCTTGAAGCAGAGCTTGAGCGTTCAATACTTCCAGCAGRCATCGTTCGCCGTACATTTGGGTTATCGAAGCAGAATGAATGGTCAGCATCTGACATCAGCATTGAATCGGAAGCGACGACCTTTACTGCTATTTATAATGGAACTGCCAGTGGCCTCGGAACTGTTCGAATTCCTGTTCCAGGGCAGCATAATGTCAGCAATGCGCTCGCTGCAATAGCGATTGGCCGCTTCTTCGGAGTTCCAGCTGCAAAAATTGTTGAAGGTCTAAGCCATCTTAAGCTGACGGGCATGCGCATTCAGCCTGTTCGCGCGTTTAATGGCACTATGTTATTGAACGATGCTTATAATGCCAATCCGACTGCCGTTCGTGCGGCGATTGATCTGGTAGAGCAACTGGACGGCTATAGCCGCAAATGGATCGTGCTTGGCGATATGCTTGAGCTCGGGCCAGAGGAGCAGACGCTTCATTTTGAAGTAGGTGCATATATAACGCCAAGCAAGGCGGATGCGGTTCTTACCTTCGGACCTTTGGCAAAACATATTGCTGAGGGCGTGAAATCGCAATTTCCTAACGCAGGCGCGAATGATGTGATTAAACATTTCGAAGATAAAAATGAGCTGACGCTGTGGCTGAGGGAGCAAATGCAGCCAACGGACATCGTGCTCATAAAAGGTTCACGCGGCATGCAGATGGAACAGATTGTCCAAGCATTGGAAGTGGGGTGAGGAAATGGATATGATGGTCATTTTATTTTCGATTGGCGCTTCATTCCTGCTAGCGGTTCTACTCGGACCATTGTTCATTCCAGTGCTCCGCCGCTTAAAGTTTGGGCAGCAGATTCGTATGGAAGGTCCGCAAAGCCATCTGAAAAAAAGCGGTACGCCAACGATGGGCGGCATTATCATTATGGTTGCTCTAATGATCGCGTTCCTGAAGTTTTCTGATAAAACGGCTGAATTTTGGGTGCTGCTGACCGCATCGCTTGGATTTGGTCTTGTCGGCTTTTTGGATGATTACATCAAAATTGTATTTAAACGTTCTTTGGGACTAACGGCAAGACAAAAGCTTTTTGGTCAACTTCTATTTTCTATAATTGTGTGTGCAATGCTCTATAATATGGGGCACAGCACCGAAATATCCGTGCCTGGTACAGGCTGGGGAATTGATTTAGGCTGGTTTTATTATCCGCTTGTCGTCATCATTCTTTTTGCAGCAAGCAATTCAGTTAATTTCACCGATGGTCTTGACGGTCTGCTGGCTGGGACGAGTGCCATCGCATTTGGTGCCTTTACTGTAGTTGCTCTACAAACGTCAGCTCATGAATCAGCAGTATTCTCGGCAGCTATGGTAGGCGCAGTTTTAGGTTTTCTAGTATTCAACGCACATCCAGCAAAAGTGTTTATGGGAGATATGGGCTCGCTAGGCATAGGAGGCGGTATTGCAGCAGTCGCTATTTTGACCAAAACAGAGCTGCTCCTTATCGTAATCGGCGGTGTTTTTGTACTTGAGATGCTTTCTGTTATATTACAGGTAGGCTCCTTCAAGCTTAGAGGGAAGCGTATTTTCAAAATGAGTCCCATTCACCATCATTTCGAGC
>NZ_JBFTSN010000457.1:0-4847 GCF_056400045.1 Paenibacillus sp. 01L418 | reverse complement strand
CTTTAAACACATTCTCATTTGTATCCAACTCGATAATTTTTCTGGTAGTAGTAAGAATCAGAAATTTGTTATATTCATTAATTATTGGTTGTATGTCAATAATAAGTTCTTCATTTCCCTGTATTGTTTTTGTTTCAAACTGAAATGTTTTTGACATTGGGTCACCCTACTATAATTTATTTAAATTCAGCTAACGTCATATTTACGAACTTCGAGAACGTTCCATATATAACGTATTCGAGAATTTCATTAAACTGACCTGCCCATTAGCTTAATAAAATGAGCAGGCCACCGCAGCGCCTGCTCATCTATGCGTTATTCAACTAATATTTCTTACCAATCAACATTTTAAAGTCCATAGTGACTTTTTTCAGATTCATCTGTAACACTTTTTCTATGCGTTCCTTGGAAGTCCCCCAGGATAATGGCGTCATACCGAGCAATGGTTCGATTAAAGGTTCATTCAGGTTTACTTGATATTGAATGCTTTTAACATCCAATAACTTGAACTGTTCGTTGAAGTGGTTAATTGTATGTGAATTTGAATAAACCCGTTTATCTGACCCCTCGTAAAAGATTTCTCTTAATTCTTTTAGATAATCCTGTTCAGGGACGATTTTAATCACCAAACCATTATCACCAATCAATCTCTGAAATTCTGAGTAATTTGCCGGTGAAAGAATGTTTAAAATAAATTTAAATTGCTGATTTGCAAACGGACAGTTTGCAATGTCCGCCACACACCAAATAACATTTGAATATTCAGCTGCAGCAAAACTAATTCCCTCTTTTGAAATATCAATCCCTACAGCCAAAAGAGGGTTGAGTTTTTTCTTATTTATTTCTATTTGTATGTTATTTAAGTGAGAACCTTCTCCACAACCTGCATCCAGTATGCTTAAAGGTTCATCGCTCGGGAGTTGACTCATTATAATCTCACTTACCGCTGCATGTAAGGGATTAAATAAACCACTTCTGCTTATTACCCTTCTATACTCGAAGATTTTTTTATCATACTTAGTATTACTGGTTCCAGACAATAGGTTTATATATCCTTGCTTGGCTATATCAAAACAGTGCTGATTGCAACAAACTAAACTTTGTAAATGGATCATTTGCATCTGTTTTTTACATAATGGGCATATAAATATCTCCTGAGAGTTTTCAATTTTCTCAGCGCTCATCAACTTTTTACTTTTTTCGAACACAAAAAGCACCCTTCCATTCGTTTTAGGTGAATGAAAAAAGGTACAGTCAAATAAACCCTAGCTAGTTTGTATAAAAAAGCCGGGTTATGTGAGCTGCACCTTTCACTACCTTAAACGAATGAACTTGATGATCATGGTTTGAATCTCCCACATTTTAATATTTTAAAACACTTTTATATTAGCATAACTCGCTTGTATGAGAAACCTTAGTACTAACTGCCCGTTAACTTAGAAGAGGCAACCGATCGATGTGATCGGCTGCCTCTTTGTGATGATTGAACTATTGTTCTTATTAGAATTAAACGATCGAGCGACTCTAGAGTATATTGTTCTTATTGGCTGCCCTGCTCAGCTTCCGACTCTACGTTCGTAAACCAGAACGTATTACTGGTTTCAGAATCGCATCCGGTTAGCTTGTAATGGGAGCCTAACTCCTTGTCCTCCTCGAGCTCAATGCCTCGGCACAACGTGCTCGGACGACCTGCATTGCTCCCGAACCCGTCACGCGAGTTGTCGTACGTATACGTAATCACTTCAGCCCCGTCATAGACTAACTCATAGAAGATCGGGTCACCTTCAATCGTATACTGCGTAATACGCACTTGATCCGGCACGCCAACATCTAGATTCGCAAGAAACAGCTTCCACTTGTCGAGATTGTACATTTTCCCGTGAACGTTCACGATATCGCCGTTCTCCGCTGCTTGGTCGGCATCATAAGGGTTAGACACAGCGGGAAACGCTTCCGGCTTCGCTAACGGCGTAAACGTCTCCCCCGGTGCAGGAGCAGTAGTAGGATTAGTCATATTGTCACTAGGTCTGCCCGACTTCTCACTGCAGCCCGATAGCAGCACTAATACTGCCGCTAATGTTAACACCCATTTAATCATGAATTATCACCTCACATTTAAGAACGTTATATCGAGTACGATTGTTTCAGTCGTACATGCGCTTTTGTTTCTGCAGCTGCCGTCGTGTTTTATTGAGCTATCACGTCCCGTTAACGTAATGATTTACTGCCATCCGACGAATTACTCTCGTAAGTGTCCTCATGAATCCGTTAACTCGAAATGCCTCTGCTGACTGAGGATCGGTGAAAACGATCTTTTGCGTGAACATATATGAAATCCATTTTACGTAGCTCTAACCGAATACCAATTCTTATTCAGTTTTTTCACTTCCATAAAGTTTCCGCCAAAAAGCATTTCATCAGGGGCGCTATCATTAGCGGTATAAATAAATCCAGCCATATTACCTAATATTCCACGATAGGAAAAAAAAAGAATTTGAGCACTCTGTCCGTATCCATGAACCACGATCTCACCACCGCCTTTGGAAAGTTTCTTATATTCCTCTGGCAAACGAATCAATATTTCATTATCAGATACATTCGGTTTCAGTGTGCCATCCAATACCATTCGAACTACATCTTCTCTTTCTTCCTTATTGAAGCGATAATCTAAATCTAAAACTATTGAGGTAAAAGGAACAATTAACATCAAAATAAAAATAAATAGATTCAACAAAAAAGGTATTCCTCTTCTTGCCCTATTGAAGGATTTACTTACGACAAAATACACAAAAACAATCAGTGAACAAATCAAGAAAATAATATAACCCAGTATCTCAATAAATGGCGCAAAAAAGGAAGTGAGGATATCAGCTAAAGTAAAGCGATAGATATTCAGAAGCAATATTATCATTGATCCAATTATTGCAATCGAAAGCATGAAATAGAATATGATTTTCGATTGATTATTCTTAATTCGCTTTATTTCATCCTCTATGAGATTTAATTCATCCTCCATGAGACACCTCCATAACAAAAGTTTTTAAGTGAATTTCCTAGATCGTCTTATTTACGAACTTCACGAAATTTCCATATTTATGGTATTCGTTACGCGAACTAAATAATCCTGTTCGTTCAATGAAACGCTAACACAAGAAATTGTTTCACCATTATTATACATTTAATTAAAAAATGGCATCAAATTCAAGCGTCGTTTTTATCGTGTTGATCAATTTTTCACTATCATTTTGAATGCTTTTTTTCATGTTCATTTAAATTTTCTACATTACTCTGACAGATATAGCTTTACTTGTTACATTTCGAACAGTTTTACGTATTAACCAAGGGAAATATTTAAATGTGTTTGTTTATTACGCTATAGTAAACGTTTGATATAAAATTTTTGGAGGTTTGATATGCCAGATTTGTTGTTGTTGCTATTCTTGTTTAACTTATCCTTATTTCTCCTGCACGAAATGGATGCAATTCGACGATCGGAATGGAAACTATTTTTTGTTCTACAAGATATGGATGATGCAAAAGCCTATAAAGTGTTCACCCTTATCCATCTCCCCCTGTACACCATCATACTCGCTTTACTTTTTAGCCAATATCAGACGATTACGTTTTGGGTGATAGACATCTTTCTCATGATCCATGCGATCCTGCACTTATTTTTCGAAAAGCACTCCCGCAACGAATTTAAAAATACATTCTCTCGTTTAATCATCTATCCGATGGGAATTCTTGCTGCTATTCATTTATTATTAATTGCGAATCCTTAATTTCTCACTTAGGTCTTAGCGATTGTACAAGGAAGGTATCTCCGGTATCGGTCCTCTCATATAGCTTGCATCTGGCTTATGTAATGGGAGGAACAGCTATGGCTTTTTTTGAAATGTAATAAATTGACCCAGTAGCAATTATTCCGTATAATTACTCACTGCCCCAGTATCCAAGCAGCTTTTTCATTGCTCAAACCTGCCCGTTAGCTTAATAAAAAGAGCAGGATACCGTAGTACCTACTCATCAATGTCTATTATTCAACTATCGTTTCCCGTTTGATTAACGCCAGGATTTGTAAGCCCTCTTTTCCCATTAACCTATTTGATTGTAACTTTCGCCTAGGTTTTTAGCAAAATTATGCAATGTAATACCGCCGATAATTGCCAAGAACACAAGAATACCAACAAAAAGTAAAATTCGTTTTTTCATTCTATTATTAGCTCACCTCGTTTATTAATCCTGAATATGTAATAATTTAGACTCTATCTGCGATAAAAGGTTACGCTATCCTGCCCTTCAGCTTAACGAGAAAGGAGCAGTTGCCATCGACTAACTGCTCTATGGTCCGTTCAACTTTCGTTCCCTGTTAGTTAAATAAATTTGTTGTCTGTTTTTATTGATTGTCTTCGTCGCTTTTGTACTCCAAAATATCACCTGGCTGACAATCCAAGGTTTTACATATCGCTTCTAATGTTGATAAACGAACCGCTTTTGCTTTCCCATTTTTAAGAATGGAAAGATTCGCCATAGTAATTCCAACCCTCTCCGAAAGCTCCGTTACGCTCATTTTTCGTTTTGCTAACATCACATCAATATTAATAATAATTGCCATATGCTCCACCTCAGACCGTTAAATCATTTTCTGATTTTATATTAATAGCTTCTTGTAAAAGTCTTTGGAGAACAGCAGCAAAAACGGCGATCACCATAGAGGCGAAAATAATGACCAATCCCATTGGTATGAAACTTGGATGGTCAACTCTCTTCCCCATGAGATAATAAAGTGGCATACCTAGCAGGTACAAGGTACTGATTGTGATGGCACAGTATTTTATATTCTTTAA
>NZ_JBFTSN010000456.1:0-4850 GCF_056400045.1 Paenibacillus sp. 01L418 | reverse complement strand
AGGGAAGCGCGTGCGCTCATGAATTATTTAGTTGATAACTACGGCAAAAACATCATTTCCGGCCAGCAGGAATTATCTGATGCGGAGTGGATTTATGAAAAAACCGGTAAGCATCCAGCGATGGTTTCCTTCGACCTTATCGACTATTCACCTACTCGGGTAGCTCATGGAACGAAGTCAGAGGAAACAGAAAAAATGATGGAGTGGGCGGAAAGAGGCGGGATCGTATCCCTTTGCTGGCATTGGAATTCGCCAAACGGTTTAATCGATGTGCCGGGCAAAGAATGGTGGAGAGCCTTCTACACCGACTCCACAACGTTTGATGTTGAGTATGCGCTTAGTCATCCGGATTCAGAGGAGTATAAGCTGCTGCTCAGTGACATTGATGTGATTGCCATTCAGCTGAAGAGGCTTCAGGATGCTAATATTCCTGTTCTATGGAGACCGCTGCATGAGGCAGAGGGAGGCTGGTTCTGGTGGGGCGCCAAAGGACCAGAGTCCGCAAAGCAGCTATATCGATTGATGTATGAGCGGTTAACAAACGAGCATCAATTGAACAATTTGATTTGGGTGTGGAACTCCGTGTCATCCGACTGGTATCCAGGAGATGATGTGGTTGATATTATCAGCACCGACATTTACAACCAAGCAGGCGATTATAGCCCAAATATTAATAAATATGATCGTCTAGTAGAGGTTGTCAAGGATCGCAAGCTTGTTTCGCTTCCGGAGACAGGAACGATTCCAGATCCTGATTTGCTGCCTTTATATGGTGCAGACTGGAGCTGGTTCAGCACATGGACGGGTGATTTTATTAGAAACGGTATTTATAATACGGCCGAGCATCTTACTCATGTCTTCAACCATGAATATGTCATTACGCTCGATGAGCTGCCGAGCAACTTGTCAACCTATGGCTTGAAAGCGCCAGAGTGGATCAATGCTGAGTTACAAGCAGCAAATGTCAATCAAACGAGCGCCACCTTGTCATGGAGCGGTGCATCAAGCGAGCAG
Source organism: Paenibacillus sp. 01L418 (assembly GCF_056400045.1). Lineage (NCBI taxonomy): Bacteria > Bacillati > Bacillota > Bacilli > Caryophanales > Paenibacillaceae > Paenibacillus > Paenibacillus sp. 01L418. The sequence continues at coordinate 3,836 of NZ_JBFTSN010000456.1, read as the reverse complement.
GAAATCATAAATTATTTGATCTATAAAGACGGTATTCAACTGGATGCGGTGAATGGCTCCAGCAGCAGCTATGAGGTGAGCGGACTAGCAGCTGGTACAAAATATACGTTTAAAGTAGAAGCGGCTACACGAGATGGAGTTTGGAGCGTTGGCGGTCMTCAGATTGAAGTAACCACTTTGTCTGAGCCCATCGTTACGCCATCTAATCCAGACACAAGTCAGCCTCCTACAGCGGGACCTGGCGGCAAACAAACGATTCAGCTTAATAGCGCGGAATTTGAGGCAGCTGTCGCCAAAGCTCAAAAGGGTACAATCCTTGTTACCGGGACTCCAGCAGCAGGAGCTAAGGAGGTAAAGGTCAATATTCCAGCTGAGCAAATAGCTAAGGCTATAGACAAAGGTCTTGAGCGGATTGAAGTGAATATCGGTTATGCTGCGATTACAATTTCACTATCTGAAATATCAAGCCATTTAAGCGGAACATCTGCAACGATTACGTTCACATTCTCTATTGTCGATCCATCCCAAATGAGCGATCTTGCCAAAGCTAAGCTTGGTGGCGCGCAGGTTTATGACCTGAATCTTGACTTTGACGGAAAGAAAATAACAACATTTCATGCAGCATCCTTAAAAGTTGCTTTGAATTATTTACTGACCTCAGGCGCAAATCCAAACACGATCGTGACATACCACATCAAAGAAAACGGCGAGCTTGAGGTTGTAAAAAACAGCTATTACGATGCAACAACAAAAAAAGTTATTTTTCATCCCACTCAATTCAGTCAATATGCAGCTGCGGCAGTAGATGTTTCATTCAAGGATAAAGGTTCATCCGCAGCAAGCCAGGATGCAATCGATTATTTGGCTGCAAGAGGAATCATACAGGGAAAAGGCAATGGTTTATTTAAGCCTCTTGACCTTGTGACAAGAGCGGAGTTTGTTCAAATCATTATTCAAGCGTTTGATTTGAATGACGATACCGCCAGCAACACATTTAACGACGTTCCGAGTGATGGCTGGTATACCAAGGCTGTTTCAACAGCTCAAAAGCTCGGGCTTATTAAAGGAAAAGAAAACGGAAGTTTTGGTCCGCGCGAAGCCATGACTAAGCAGGATGCGGCAGCATTGTTGGAACGCGTCGCCAAGCTTATTGGAAGTACAGCGGTGAAAAGTAATGATTCCATTTTAGCAAAGTCAGTTGTGAACCGTGAGCAAGCGGCTGAAATGGTTTCTAATTTGATGCGGTTTCTCGATTAAGGAAAACGAAGAAAGCAGCAGATGATGAAAGGGGGTGGTAGGCTCTCATAAATATGTCAACGTCTTTAAAGTAACAGGCAACCAGATCAAACACTAAGAACCGAGACTGCAAAACAAAAAAACAGTTGGAGGGATTTAGTTATTATGATGATCAGGAGATTGAAAATGACGTTTATGCTTGTGCTTATGCTAGCTTTGGTTGTGCCTTTTATTGCAACTGAACAAACCCATGCGGCTAACGGTTTTTATGTAAGCGGAAACAATTTAAAGGATGCAAACGGAAATAACTTTGTCATTCGAGGAGTCAATAACGCTCACGCATGGTTTGATACGCAGGCGTATGATGCTCTGAGCACGATTAGCTCGAAAAAAGTGAACGCTGTTAGAATCGTCTGGACGACAAGCGGTTCGGCATCGCGGTTGCAGCAAATTATCGATCGTTGCAAACAGCTCGGCATGGTTGCCATTGTTGAACTGCATGATGCAACAGGCTCTAACAGCGCAACTGCTTTAAATAATATGGCTAGTTATTTTGCCAGCAGCGCGGTTAAAACGATTTTGACGAACAATGAAAAGTATGTGCTCGTTAATATCGCTAATGAATGGGGCGATGGGAATCTTGCGGATACCGCTTGGCGCGATGCGTACAAGACGGCTATTTCAACCATTCGAAATGCTGGAATTCATAATACGATTATTGTTGACGCCTCAGGCTGGGGACAAAATTCTTCACCAATCAAAGCATACGGCAACGCGCTCCTCACTCATGATCCGGATCATAATGTCATGTTCTCCATTCATATGTACGGCTCATGGAATGATTCTTCTCGGATTGGCACGGAGCTGCAAGCGATTAAAAATTTAGGGTTGGCTGTTATGGTTGGCGAGTTTGGCTATAACTACAACAACGGCAATAATAACTTGGGAAGTCAAGTTAATGCACAAGAGGTGATGAACCAAAGTCAGGCGAAAGGCATTGGTTATATGGCATGGTCATGGACAGGAAATGATTCGGCCAATTCGTGGCTGGATATGACGACAAGTGATTGGCAGACGCTTACTTCATGGGGCAATCTTGTCATTAACGGAACAAATGGCATTTGGGCTACTTCTACAAAAGCTTCTGTGTTTAATAGCAGCAGCAGCTCTACCTTGTACGATTTTGAAGGCGGAAATGCACAAGGCTGGACGGCATCAAACGTTGCTGGCGGACCTTGGTCTGTAACGGAATGGGCGGCAAGCGGCAGCAGCTCGCTCAAAGCAGACATTACGTTAGGCGGCGGTCAATTTTATTTGCAATATGCGGGTGCTAATAATTTCAGCGGAAAATCTTCTGTTTCTGTTAAAGTAAAGCATGCTGCATGGGGAAGCTTTGGCAGCGGCCTGCAGGCGAAGCTGTTTATTAAGACGGGCTCCGCTTACACTTGGTATGACTCAGGAACGGTAAACATCAATTCATCGGGGGCATCTACGATTTCACTGAGCTTATCTGGAGTAGCCAATTTGGGTGATGTGCGTGAAGTAGGCGTTCAGTTCATTTCACCTACTAACTCAAGCGGATCAACTTCGGTTTATGTAGACAGTGTTGTGCTGCAATAACGAAATGGATAGGTACTCATAGGATAGGGGGAGGGCTGGATTCCAGCCCTTTTCCTTGTCTGAAATGATTATTTGCAGCATGCAGAGTAAATAAGTAGAAGGTTGGATGGAAGATGCATAATAAGCAGGCCATACGAAACCGTATCAGCAAGTGGCTCATACTATTGGGTATTATTATCGTTTTTTTAATTGGAGTGATTGTGATGAAGCAAGCAGATACAGAAACAACTAAAAATGAATGGATTGTTCCAACTGAATTGCCAGTGGAGACATTGGCTGCATCTGGGGAGAAACAAAGGATATTGGGAACTACACTTACGTTAGAGGCAGAGGATGGAGAACTGACTGGATTAACCAGCTCAGAGGATGACAGTGCATCAGGCGGTAAATTCGTGGAGGGCTTTGATACGAGCGGCGACAATCTGAGATTTCTGATGGATATTGAAGCTGAAGGCACTTATATGATTTTAATTCGGTATAAAACAGCAGGAGGAGATAAGCCGAATTTTATAGCATTAGATGGAGAACGGCTTGCTGAATATACATTTAAGGATACGGCTGTATGGAAGGATGCTTTGATCGGACAATATGATTTGAACGCAGGGAAGCATACTTTTGATATTTCAAATAGCTGGGGCTGGATTGCTATTGACTATATTCAATTAATTGGAGGCTCTGACGGCAATGTTACCCGTGTTGCACTCCATTTAGAAAGTGAAAGCACAGGTCCGTCTGATGCTGCGGTTACGGTATCGGCTCGTGCTGACCATTCTGCGGAATATCGTTTTTTTGCTCGTGAAAAAAAAGGAGATWGGATGCCGTTAAACGAGTTTAGCAGACATCATCAATATACCTTTCTTCCCCCTGCAGCAGGCGATTATGAGCTCAAGGTACTGGCTCGCGGATTAAATGCCAGAGCAGAAATGGAAGCAGAAGCAGTTATATCCTATAAGGCATTACCTACCTATATAGGCAAGCCC
>NZ_JBFTSN010000455.1:0-4855 GCF_056400045.1 Paenibacillus sp. 01L418 | reverse complement strand
ATCTAATGGAACCATCACCATAAGAAAAGGCTTATTGTTGGTCATCCAAAGTCGTGACTAACGATTTCAACAAAAGACCCAACCGAGGCAATTAATCCTCCTGTCGGGTCTTTGTTTTTTCAAGATTAATCCTTTAGAGAAGCTCATCCTCTTTTGTAACAATTTCTAAACCTTCTACATGCTTGCGATTCATCAGCTTGCGGGCTTTTCTATTCTCCTTTGATTCAAACACAATATCGAGATCATACTCCTCATTTTGACCCGGGTAAAGCTTCGTTTTGGCGATATACAGCTTTAACCGTTTATGATTGAACGTAAGCTTTTGCCCTTGAATTTGAACAATCACATTTCCTCGTTCATCTGCAGGCCGATATACTACACCCATTTTATTTAGAGGATAGATCCAAACAGCATCACCTTTCTCAAAAGGTTTTTTTGCTTCTTTCGGGTTCTGTGCTTTCGTTTCATCAACCTTTTTTAAATTTTTGTTAATAAAATCTGCAGCTGCTGAAGATGACGTTTTCTGAGCTTCCTTTTCATTTCTTGATTGCTCACTTGTGCGTGTTTCATGAGATGGATTTTCTTTCCGCACAAGCAAATGTTCTGCACGCTGCATCACCTCTTCTGGCAGACCAAAGCGCCTTGCTATCGCGAATGCATGACTCTCTCCTGCTTCCCCCATCTCTAAGCGATAAAGCGGCTTTAACGTTTCCGCATCAAATGCCATTTTCCCATTTTGACATCCAGGGGTTCGCGCAGCAAAAGCTTTAATTTCATTAAAATGAGTCGTTGCTCCCGCCAATGCTCCTTTTTTCAACAGTTGTTCTAATAGTGCGATAGAGAGCGCTATCCCTTCTGATGGATCGGTACCCGCCGCCAATTCATCAAGCAGAAGCAGTGCTCTAGGGCCAGCCGCTTGAAGCATATCCTTAAGAACGGTGATATGAGAAGAAAATGTACTCAGTGATTGCTCCAAACTTTGTCCATCTCCAACGTCGGCGATAACGTGCTGGAATACACCGATCTCGCTCCCCTTCTCAGCTGGAACCAGGAGGCCAGATTGAACCATCAATACGAATAATCCAATGGTTTTCAAGGTTACCGTTTTGCCACCTGTATTCGGTCCAGTAATAATTAACTGTTTCCATTTGTATCCGAGCTCCACATGCAGCGGTACGCTATGTTGTCCTAGCAGTGGATGGCGTGCACCGACGAGTCTAACGACTGGCTGATCGGATAACTCAATTTTTTTACCGTTATACGACCTAGAGAGCTTCGCTCTTGCCGTAATAAAGTCAAATGAAGCCATAGCTTCTACATTGCGAAACAGCTCAAAGGAGAACGACTCGGTATATTCAGACAATCGGGATAATATAACGGTACGCTCCCGCTCCTCATCCGCCTTCCACTGCTGCAGTTCCACCTGAAGCTCTGATGCGTCTAATGGCTCAACGAATAAGGTCTGACCACTTGCGGATTCATCCCATACTGTCCCTGGCACCTGCTTGCGATGCTCGCGCTTTACTGCAATGACAAACCGATCATGGCGCTTGCTGATGACCGGCTCTTGTAGAGCAGTACGATATTTATGAAGCGCATTCTCCATTTTTTTCTGGATTTTGTCCTCCGCCGCATAAATATGTCTGCGGATGTAGGCAAGATCAGAGCTCGCTTGATCGGTCAGCTGGCCGTAACGAATACAACGTTTTAGTTCGTCCCTAAGTACGGGACAATCGTACATAGATTCCGCATAAGCGGAAATCGTTGGCGCAATCTCACGTTTGCTGAACATGTACTTTTTCATTTGCACAACAGAGCTTAACCATACGGACAACTGCTCAAGTTCCTGCTCATTATAAATTCTACCTTTGCCGAGCAGTGACAGAAACGAATCAATGCCGTCCATTGCGGATAATGGAATGCTTGCTCCGCTTCCGAGAAGTTCAGCAGCCTCGTACGTTTCTTGCAGCCATGCTTCAACTTGCCGCTGCTTCGTGCTTGGTTCAAGCCTTTCAGCCAACAATCGTCCTGCGGGTGATATCGTGTAGCTCACTACGCCTGCTTTTACCTTATCAAATTCCAATCTTCGCCAAGATGCTTCATTCATCTGTGTGGCCTCCTCTATTTTGAGTAAAAAAAAAGACAGAAACAGAACGCGGGCGCGTTCCATTCCTGTCTTTGATCGACAAATGCTCCAATACCATTTCCACCGCTAACAAAATCGTTAACATGAAAATGGATATAAAAAAACCGCGCTGCGAGAGCACGGTGATTGGGCCGCTGTCGAATTGCTTCAGGCGGAAATCCTCATGTCCAGAACTCTTGGCGTCAGATCACGAAATAGAGCCTTGCATCTCAGTGAATTCACACTGGGAATCGTCGCAAGACCAACGTTCATCTGACTCTATCCAATTTATGAGTTATGGACACCAGCAAACATTAAAATTTCCCCTTTAAGCATATTGTTAAAAGTTAATCCAAAATAGGATTCTTATTAAATGTACATAAAAGACAAGCAGCTTGTCAAGCTAGACTTAATCTACTGTATATGGCTATAAAGAAATGGACATGCCCGTTCGTGCGAAATGAAGATGATCGGGCAGCTTATAATCTCTCCGAAGATCAATATCATGCGACATATGTGTGAGAAAAGTTTGTTTGGGCTTCCATTTCTGGATAAGCTCGATAGCTTCAACAACATCATAGACAGAACGAGTTTCATAAGCAAAAGGCTCTTCGTAAAAGCTTGTTCCTAGTACTAGCAAATCAAGATCAGCCAAATGTTGCTGCTGCTCATCCGTCAGGCCGATGGAATCAGAGCAATAAACCCATTTGCAGTTTGTTTCTGAATGTTCAAAGCGAAATGCGTAGGCATAGCCGTTTTTCCCGTGATTGACTCGCCAGCTGTACGCTCGCCATTTGCCGAGCATAATAGGAGTGTCAAATGAATGGAACTCAATCTGCCGATTTAGCCAAGGAAAACGATCTAATATTTCTTTAATGACTTCAGTGGGCGCGTAAGCTTGACCTCTTTTTTTCGTCCAGCGACAAGCGTCTGCCCACTCCACCAATCCACCGATATGGTCAAAATGAGCATGTGTAATGAGCAGTGTGTCGATCTCACGCAGTGAGGCCATCTCTAATTGTTTTGCGAAGTCCGACCCACAGTCAATCCATACCGTTCCAGCTTCTTGATCCTCCAGCTGCAGAGACGATCTATAACGGCGGTTTTCCTGTGTGTCCCGTGCTTCCTCACACACCTCGCATTCACAATAAATGCGAGGCACACTCATGGAATCTCCAGTTCCCCTAAAAATCAGCTTTGTCATAGCGGCAGCAGCTCAAACGACTCCGATGCACGGATTTGTTCCATCATTTGAAGCCATTGTTCCGGCTTGTTTGGCAATGCGGCATAATAGCCTTCTAAGAATGAGGCGATTAGAGCTGCATCAATCGTTGTTTGCTCTTCATTTTTCGGAAGGAAACATAAGTCCAGTTCAGCAACAGCTTGGCCTTCATGGTCCCAAGAAGGATGAACATAAGGAAAAGCGATTCGCTTATAGCCGATATGTGACAGCACTTCGCGACGCACAAACGGATTCATAGGTGAAACTCCGCCAAAAGCATGCTCACCTGCGCGATAAGGGTCATATACCTCAGCAAACATGCCAAGCGAGACAGTACCGGACTGATCAGCTAGCTTCTGCAAATCTTGTTCTCGATTGCGGAGTAGAAAACGACCGATGCCAATTGATGGTTTTCCGATGATYGTAAAATCAGTCATAGCAACGCGCAGCTCTGGATAATATCGATATTCCGTTGAACCTACGACTTCCCCCTCATGCAATGCAACATATACATGAATGGATGTGTCTTCAAGCGGCTCGCGCCAAAGTTCATAGGCAAGAACTTCCTCAGGCGGAAAAATCGTTTGAAGAAGCTTATGTAATGGTTCAAAATATTTGTCCTCAATGCTTGTGATTCGATGATAGGTTAGCATATATGTACATCTCCTTATTTAAATGGATTACGCCACTCCATGATTGCAGCGCAGTTACCCGATTGCTCATCATCCAAGTAATCATGAGCAACCCCAATCGGCATCCGTCCGCATCTAAGCAAAAAAGTAATGACAGGGTCTTTGTATTCTCCAGTTAGCACTTTTTCCAAATAAGCTTCTGGCGTCATCTCCTGTAATAGCGCGCCATAACCGGGCATGCGACCGCCCCCAAGCAATCTCATAAGTCCCAGCTGAACAACCGTTTCATACATCGATTGCATGAGCCATTTGCCAAGGCCTGATTTTCGGAACTCCGGTATGACACAAAGGTCTATAACATACAGAGTATCCCCGTTTATATTATGATTGCGAATATAACCACTGTCAGAAATCGTATCCCAATTATGAGCATGGCCATAATCATTCATATCGATAGTTACTCCGGTCATGGAGCCAATAATCATTCCATCAACCTCTGCGCATAAGGCACCTTCAGGGAATCGGTTCACATGTTCAGTTAATTGTTCTTTGTTCCACCAAAGCTCCTGTGGGTAAGGCGGAGGAAAGCTTAGCCGCTGAACTTCAATCAATCCATCAAAATCTGCTGGTTTATAATTGCGAATGACTGCTTTTTGCGGTTTTCCATCGATGAACAAATACAGCTCCTTACGCATCACTGCCTCCCCCTTTCTTCGCTAAACAAGATAAAAATCAAGTCCAATCGGTATACAAATCGGTGCGACGGTCACGCCACGTCGTAACAGAACCCTTCAGCCTGACTTCCTCAAGCAAAGATAAGTCAAGGTCAGCCACGACGAGCATATCATCATTGATGATGCCTTCGCTTAATATACC
>NZ_JBFTSN010000454.1:0-4860 GCF_056400045.1 Paenibacillus sp. 01L418 | reverse complement strand
GTACGCTCCACATACTTCAGATCCAATTCCATACCCTCATACTCGTGGATTAAATAAAGCTCACCCACACGATTAAAATCTCCATCCTTGACCATCAAGCTAGGAAACCCACCGTTCACTTTTGAATAAACAAGCTGATCGCGAATTTTCTCCCACGACTTATCGGTAATTTTCCATTCAGGACCTTTTTTCTCGAAAATGTATAGATCAAGATCATTAACCAGATCCTTCGTCAGGTAGTTGCGGATGAATGAAATATCGGAATCGAGCTCGCGTACCTCGAACATTTTTTCCCTGCCCTTGCCAGGGACGCGTCCGAAGCGTGCTTGTTCTTCCTTCGTTGGGTTATCGAATCGACGCTCGATATCCTCGAATATTTTTAAACCTAAATAATAGGGATTCAAGGTATGCCGGGATGGCTGCACGACAGAGGAGTTTAGCTTAGCGAACTCAATCGTTTCATCGCTAGTCAAATCAAGCTCGCGAATAATTCGCTGATGCCAGTAGGAGGCCCAGCCTTCGTTCATAATCTTGGTCTCGATTTGCGGCCAGAAATAGAGCATCTCATCGCGAAGCATAGATAGAATGTCGCGCTGCCAATCCTCCAGAGTAGGGGAGTACTCCTCAATGAACCATACGAGATCTTTTTCTGGCCGTGGCGGAAAACGTTTGGCGTCAGCGGCCTGTGATTGAGCGGCTGATGCGGCGGCAGCTGTTCGATCCGGGTCTAGATTCCACAAGTCATCATAAGAGGAGGAAGGGATATTCCACTCCGAGCGCTCACTGTCCTTTTGCACCATTTCGATATAACGTTTCTTATCTAATTGATAGGGCTTTATTAGCGTCGGATCGACATGCTCTTGAATGGCGAGTATTGCATCGATAAACTTTTCGACTGCTTCTGTTCCATGATCCATTTCATATTGATGAATGCGATCCGCTGTAGCAGACATGCTCTCAACCATATTGCGATTGGTAACACTAAAGCGAGCATTGTTTTTGAAAAAGTCACAGTGAGCGAGCACATGGGCAACGATGAGTTTATTCTGGATTAAAGAATTTCCTTCAAGTAGAAATGCGTAGCAGGGGTTGGAGTTAATTACAAGCTCGTAAATCTTACTTAAGCCGAAGTCATATTGGAGTTTCATTTTATGGAAAGTTTTATCAAATAACAATAAATATGAAGAAAATGTGATAAGTTTTTGAGACCGATAGAGATGGGTATTGCTAATTCTACCGCAAATGCCTAAACCCAAAACACAATCGCTAACGACCTGTTCCGTTAATGAATGTCAAGTCTAATTCATTCGTAAATTACAACAAAACTAAGCCCATATCTTGCTAAACCTCGAATGTAAAATAAAAAGAAAACCCCTTTGACTAACAAAGGGGGAAAGTATTTATGCTCGATCACGGTCACGATCAGTTGCTCGGCTTCTCATACCTGCTAGTCCAAGAAGACCTAAAAGACCAAGCCAACCCCAATTTGAACCACGATTATAATCAAAAAAAACGACTTCATGAGATCGGAGTTTTCCATGGTGGATATGGAGGCGAGGGGGCGATAACTCTTATTTATCCTGGTTACTTGTAATATCTATTTTTTAGCTGTATTACGAACGTAAGTTCTGATATAATGTACAATAAATTGAAGTCGAAAGGAAGCAGCTATGAACGCTATAGAAGCCATAATTCAGAATTTAAATGAGATTCGACGCAGAAGCATGATTATTTGGGGAAGTATTCCGCATGAGTTTTTGGACTGGAGGCCTGATTCAGAAGCAATGAGCATAAAAGAGATGATTCGCCATGTCCTGGATAGTGAACATTATTACCATCTTGCCTTGTTGAATGAAGGAAGTCTAACCGCTTATGAATCCCCTTATGAGGCTCGTACTTTTACAACGCTCAAAGAGGAACTCATCTTTTCAGAAACCTATCGGAATGAATTTATGAATACAGTAAAATCCTATACACAAGAGGATTTAACAAGAATCCAGATTGATAGAAAAGACGTAGGCTACATTCGATCATTAGGCGACATGCTTTTAAGAATTGCATAMCATGAAGCAGTCCATTCAGGCCAACTTTTAGATTATTTAAGAGTAGCCGGATTAAAACGGCCAAAGGTATGGGATTGAAGTTTACATTTTTCTCTTAAATTTATTTGGCGAAGGCAGTATACTAAAATTAGGCATGCTAAAGAACCTTCACAGTAAGTGAAGTGCCTACATCGGAAAAACACATATGGAAAACCGATGATGCTGGTCAAGATTCCATATAGTGGACAGAATCGGAGCCAAATTGTTTAGTTTTCTTTGCCGACGCTTATTGTTGTAAAAGTGTATATATTCTTCAATTCAGCTTTGTTCTTCTACTGATCGTATATCATAAGGGTAGAGCGCTACTGTCTTCAAATGCGACTAGAAGCTCTCCCTTGAGGCATTGTCGTAAAAATTGCCCCGCTTGGACATGCTGATTTGGGCGCCAACCTTTGGTAGTATGTCATGGTAACCGTAGGATGTGTACTGGCTCTGATCGCTGTGAAAGATCAGCCCAGTCACGTCATTTTCCTTCTCAAAGACCTTAGAGAACGTCTGTAGAACAAGTTGCTTGTCATTGTGATGACTGGTTTGGTAAGCGATCCTGCTTATTCTTATCTGTGTTCAGTCGCTTCAAGTATGCATAGAATCCACTTCGGGATAAGTCCCGGTTCATTTACACTAGCTATTGCGTCACAAGGACGTATAGCGGGGAGTGTTGTATCCCCCCTGGCCTTCACCTACTGCCCTAATTGAAAGGGTTAAATTTAATGAATCAACATAACGATTACTTGTTGAATTGAATCCTTTTTTAGACCCATATACTCAGGTTCTGAATCTTTCCCGTGTACGGGTTTGATAACATAAACTGACGTAAGTCTTTAAAAGAAGTATGGGGAAGCAGCGGCAGATTAGGACGAATCTATCATCCTAGTAAGCTGCTGCTTTTTTTCGCATTTTAAGTGTTCTATGCCCTTAATTATATCTTATCGAGCACAGTGGCACAGGATTTTTTACTTCAAGGTCCATAATAAAGTCGAAAGTTAAGGAGAATTATGTGGCACATTCTGAAGATTTTGTTAAGTAGCAAAATTATCATAGAAATCAACTTTTTATTCAAGACGTTGATTCCAAGTAAATTTAGTATCTTTTTAGGAGCTACTATAACCAGGTAAAGAATATCATCTATGGTTACTGGGTGACTGGATGTACTGCTGCGGTTTTGCTGATCCGGACGGTCATTGGTGGTACGCGTTTTATATGGACTTGAGCAAAATGCTGCAAGGCTGAAAACCCAATTCGCCATTTCGTGACGATGTATCTCCAGTTAGCTTACATTGAATTGTCATCTCTTTCATATCCTTCATCCTCAAGCGATTCTAGGAATCGGGCGATCCATCCAGATTCACATTATCATTAATAAAGCAAAATTCAAGGGGACCCTTTTGAGCCCAATTTTTTATCTTTTTCCATACCACTTGGATCAGTGATATACGCGAGATACCCAATTCCTGACATACTCATTTTCGGAACTACAATTGCTCATCCGTTATATGTATCTACTTCTAAGTAATCGTCAATTGAACTTCAATAAAATTCACCGTTTTACTCACACACTCGTAGGCAGAAAAGTTATAGTTTGATTCACACAGTTTAACATAAGGTACAACCATTTGTTCATATGATGAAAAATGAATAAACAATCTGGAATTTCAAACCAATTGATAGCTTGGCGAGTTGTAAAACGATAAATAGGGTTACTGGCCCGACGCTTTCACTATAAAAGCGGGGGAAGGTAACGAGACGGGAATGGGGTAACGGGATGAACGATTCCGCCAAATCGCCATCCGTCGTATTTGACGACGTTTCGTTCCGCTATTTGGATCACGGCAACTGGATAGTAAAGGATTTCAAATTCAGCATTAATCCGGGTGAATGGGTATCCATCGTGGGAGGAAACGGTTCGGGAAAATCGACCTTGGTCAAGTTAATGAATGGCTTATTGAAACCAAGTCTGGGAAAGGTGCTTGTTTTCGGTGAAAATATCGGTCCGGGTAATGTTCAAAAGATCCGTCAGCTGGTTGGAGTTGTTTTCCAAAACCCTGAAGAACAGATGGTCGGCAGTACTGTCGAAGAGGATATCGCGTTTGGTTTGCAAAACTTAAGATTCACGCGAGATGAGATGATTTCAAGAGTAGATCGGATACTGAGATTGCTGCAATTGGTAGAGCTGCGGAACCGGTCCGTTCGGACCTTGTCCGGCGGGCAAAAGCAATTGGTTACGATCGCAGGCATACTCGTCATGCATCCACAAGTTATCATTTTCGATGAAGCTGCATCCATGTTAGATCCGCAAAATGCCGGTAAATTGCATGACGTTATGTCCGACCTTCATCGAATGGGATTCACCATCATCCAGGTAACGCATGATCCGGAAGACATCTTGAGGGCGGATCGCGTCCTGGTACTAAATCATGGACGTCTTACTTTTGATGGAGACGTCCTCACTTTAATGAAGCAATCCTTTATTCTCGAAGAGGCTCAGACACTTCCGCCGTTTCTGGTTCGTTTCAATAAAGCGCTTCGCAGTAAAGGTATGGATCTGCCCGTATACTGTGGATCAGAAAAGGAATTGGCCAAATCCATATGGGAATCAATTTCAGCAAAGTAAGCTATGCGCATGCCAAAAAATCACCTATGGCGCATAAAGCGGTGAACGATATAACCTTTTCTTTACCGGATGGACAATTTGTCGCAGTCATGGGACCTTCCGGGTCAGGCAAATCCACTTTGGGGCAACTGGCTGCTGGTTTAATAC
>NZ_JBFTSN010000453.1:0-4875 GCF_056400045.1 Paenibacillus sp. 01L418 | reverse complement strand
GCGCAGCATCGTTCAGACGGTGCAAGGGAGGACTGTGCTCAATAAGCTTTCCTGCTCATTTCAAAAAGGGCGGATGTACGGTGTTATTGGACCTAATGGTGTTGGCAAATCAACGCTGCTGCATGTATTGTCAGGCGTTGAACAGCCGGTGCAAGGTGAAGTTTTATTCGAGGGGCAGAGCATCTCGGCATATCCAAGAAAGCAAATCGCACAAAGGATGGCAGTTTTGCAGCAAAGCGGTTTGCCTCAGGTAGGATTCTCTGTGCGTGAGGTTGTTAGCATGGGAAGATACCCTTTCCAAAACTGGCTTGGCAGCGATAAACATGATTCAGAGGAAATTATTGATAAAGCGATAATGACCATGGGACTCGAAGAGCTATCGCATCGCAAAATGGATCAACTAAGCGGCGGTGAACGTCAACGTGTTGCATTGGCAAAGGTTATGGCGCAGGAGCCATCTATTATATTATTGGACGARCCGACGACTTATTTGGACATTGGTTACCAAATTCAGCTTTTGGATACGGTACGTGCTTGGCAGCGTGATCGTGAACTGACCGTTATTGCCGTCTTGCATGATCTTAATTTGGCTTCGCTTTATTGCGATGAGCTTGTCGTTCTTCATGAAGGCAAAGTTGCAGCAGCTGGAACACCTAGGGCGGTCATAACTGCAGATCTTATCAAGCAGGTTTATCAGGCGGATACAACTGTGATCGCCCATCCTGTTACAGGTGCTCCGCAAATATTGCTCCAACCGGATATGAAAATATAAAAGCTTATAATACGCTTGAAGGAGTTATGAAATTGAAACATGCATTGGAAACTCAGCTTGCAGAGACGATCAAACAAATCAAACCATTTAATGAAGAGGCAGCAGAATTAGCTGTGAAGCATTCTGATTCATTGACGAAACCGCCAGGCAGCCTCGGCAAGCTAGAGACAATCGCCAGGCAGCTTGCCGGCATTACAGGCGAGCTGTGGCCGGATTTGTCACATAAAGCCGTTATTGTCATGGCGGGTGATCATGGTGTATGCGATGAAGGAGTCAGTGCGTTTCCACAAGCGGTGACACCACAAATGGTGCTAAACTTTCTCAGCGGAGGAGCAGCAGTCAATGTGCTGGCAAGACAAGCTGGCGCAGATGTTGTTTGTGTGGATATTGGTGTAAATGCGGATTTGGAGCATGAGAAGCTAGTAAGCCGTAAAGTGGTGCGGGGAACGGCCAATATGGCCAAGCAGCCAGCGTTGACTCGGGAAGAAGCCATCCAAGCTATTATTGTTGGCATTGAAGTTGTTAATGAGCAGGTGCAGCGCGGCTGCCGCTTGTTTGCAACAGGCGAAATGGGTATTGGCAATACGACTGCCAGTGCGGCGTTAACGACCGTTTTGACAGGCCTATCTCCTGAGGAATCAGTCGGCCGAGGAACTGGCATAAATGATGAAAGCTGGGCAAATAAAGTGCAGGTAGTCAAACGCGCAATTGTTGTCAACGAATTGGACCGCGCTAGTGTCGATCCAATCGATGTGCTGGCTAAGGTTGGCGGTGCAGAAATCGCAGGGCTTGTTGGCGTTATTATCGGAGCTGCAGCAAACGGCTGCCCAGTCGTCATCGATGGTTATATTTCATCTGCTGCAGCGCTTGTCGCATCGCGGATAGCGGAGCAGACGCTTCCCTTTATGATTGCTTCCCACCTCTCTCAAGAGCAAGGCCATTTGAAGCTGCTTGAATCGATAGGTTTGCTTCCCATGATGCAGCTGGAGATGCGGCTTGGCGAAGGCACTGGTGCTGTATTATGTTTTCATTTTATAGACGCTGCGCTCCATCTCATGAATGAAATGGCAACATTTGAGAGTGCAGGCGTATCCAAAGGTTAGGTGAGCGTGAATGGCAATTCTAGTAACGGGCGGAGCAAGAAGCGGGAAGAGCGGATTTGCCGAGCAATATGCGATGAGGGTTGCAGCCCGTGGATTTTATATTGCGACCTGTCRGCCGTATGATACGGAGATGCGCGATCGAATAGGAAAACATCGCAAGGATCGTGAAGAAGCAGGCTTCCGCTGGCAGACCATCGAAGATCCATATGAAGCAGCAAATGAGCTTTACAGATTGAAAGAGCAAATCGATAAAGAAATTTCAAACGGACAGCAGCCTGCTGTCGTATTGCTCGATTGCTTAACGTTATGGCTGACGAATTGGCTTATGCGAATAGAACAAGAATCGTATGAAGATACAAGGCTGAAAATGGAGCAGCAGAAACTTCTCGAAGCTATTAACAACTATCCATATCCATTAATCATTGTAACCAATGAGGTAGGAGATGGCATTGTTCCGGCATACCCTCTAGGCAGGCTTTTTCGAGACGAGGCGGGGAGGTTCAACCAACAGATTGCTGCGATATGCGAGCGGGTTTTTCTCGTCACCGCAGGCATTCCAGTTGAATTGAAATCGCAAGCTTTTAACTGGGATCAATTATGATGATTTATTCAATAAAGGAGCTCCTGCTCCTCGCAGCGGCAGCCATTGCAATAGATTGGATCGTTGGTGATCCGAAATGGCCAACTCATCCCGTCATCTGGATAGGCAGGCTCATACGACTGCTGGAACGTTTGCTTGCTCCTGAACAATTAAAGGACCATCCGGCTGCTGTAAGAGGTTTAGGTGTAGTGTTGTCCGTTGTCACACTCGTTGTGAGCTGCGGCGCAATGTGGTTCATAATTTGGGCGGCAGATGCCATACATACTTGGTTAGGCTATGCGGTGAGCGCATGGTTTATTTCCACAACACTAGCGGTGAAGGGCTTAAAGGAAGCAGCAATGCTCGTCTATCAGCCATTAGTGGAAGGCAGATTAGATGAAGCACGTAAATATGTTGGTTATATCGTAGGCCGAGATACAGCAAAGCTGGATGAGCGAGAAGCATCGCGCGCTGCAATTGAGACGGTTGCTGAAAATACGGTAGATGCGCTCGTGTCACCGTTGTTGTTCGCTTTAATTGGAGGCGCACCGCTTGCAATGCTCTACCGTGCAACGAATACGCTGGATTCCATGGTCGGATATCGCAATGAAAAATATAAGTATTTTGGCTGGTGCTCGGCACGGACGGATGATGTGTTAAATTATATCCCTGCAAGAATAACTGGCGTTTTGCTTACGCTGTCTTCGCTGTTTGATCAGAGAATGAAGGCGAAGCAGGCGTGGCTTGCCATTCGCACGTTTGCACATCTTCATCCTAGTCCAAATAGCGGCATACCGGAATCAGCGGTTGCAGGAGCGCTAGGCATTGAGCTCGGCGGTTTGAATTCGTATTTTGGCGTAATCAGTGAACGAGCAAGGATGGGATGGCCAACTCGCAAACTGGAACCAAACGATATTGTACTAAGCGTGCGGTTACTGTACAGCGTTAGTTTTATATTATTTGCGGGGGTGATCGCCGTATGGTTCGTCGTGAATTAAAGCTGCATTTCCAAGCACTTATTGCTGCATTTCAATTTCTAACTCGTTTTCCAGTTCCCATCACGGTTCCTTTCCAAGGATCTGTTCTCTCGCGAAGTGTCGTCTATTTCCCTGTAGCTGGTGCGTTTATCGGTATCTGTCTCCTTGCATGTACGTGGCTGTTAGCACTGTTTCTCCCTGCTTGGCCAAGTGCTGTACTGATTCTTGCGATATGGACTGCATTAAGCGGGGGCCTGCATTTGGACGGTTGGATGGATACTGCAGACGGCGTGCTGAGTCACCGCTCTCGCGAGCGTATGCTAGAGATTATGAAGGATAGCCGAGTAGGAGCGATGGGCGTCATTGCCGCAGTATTGCTCCTTCTTCTCAAAGCATCGTTATTAGCAGAACTGCTGAAAGGTGGCCATTTTGAGCAATATGGACCACTGCTTGTCATCGCGCCGATTTGGAGCCGTGCTTGGATGAGTGCAGCTATTGCAGGGTGGCCGAATGCCCGTCAGGGTGAAGGGATTGCTGTTTTATTTAATGAGGTCAAATGGCCGCAGGCGACTGCTTCTTTTGTGATGGCAGCCATTCTTTCTGTCCTTACTTTTTGGATCGCCGGCACCGGTACAAACGTAGCATTAATAATGCTGCTTATTATCGTCATCTTAACGATTTGCTGTGGTGGTTTTATAGCGGCATGGTTAAATCGGAAGCTTGGCGGATTAACTGGGGATACATATGGTGCGATGAACGAAGCGATTGAAGCGTTATTGCTGCTTGCGGCGGTCATCTGGTTATATGCGCAATAGAAAAGGAGTTGTTTTTGTAAAATGTTAGAAAGATATGGTCATGGCGGCGATTTGCGGACCGCGGAAGAAGCGTTCGATATACCTGCGCATAAATTTGTTGATTTCAGCTCGAATATGAATCCGCTAGGAGCGCCGTTAAGCGTTAAACAAGCGCTTCTTACCTATGCAGATATGATAGAGCAATATCCAGATCCAGCCGTTCGCGGCCTAAGAAAGAAGCTTGCTGAACTACATAATATTGATGCTCAATCCATTGTAGTAGGAAATGGAGCGGCAGAACTAATCGATCTTATCGTCCGTACGCTGCAACCAAAGTTAACGACACTTGCCATTCCGTGCTTTGATGAATATGGCGATGCCATTCGGAAAATCGGCGGAGCTGTGTATGAAATTAAATTATCATCTCACATGCAATTTAAGCTTAGCTTGGATTCCGAGC
This sequence comes from Paenibacillus sp. 01L418, assembly GCF_056400045.1. Classification (NCBI taxonomy): domain Bacteria; kingdom Bacillati; phylum Bacillota; class Bacilli; order Caryophanales; family Paenibacillaceae; genus Paenibacillus; species Paenibacillus sp. 01L418. Next base: position 189 of record NZ_JBFTSN010000453.1, on the reverse strand, counting down.
ATTTATGCGAAGCGGCCGCAACAGGATCATTAGTTATGCTCGGTTCGCCAAACAATCCAACGGGTCAGCTCGTAGATCCAGAGCTTATACGTGCACTCTTAAGTAAAGGAGCCTATGTTGTAGTTGACGAGGCGTTTATGGATTTTGTACCTGATGAAGCACGGTATAGCCTTGTTCAAGAAGCAACTA
>NZ_JBFTSN010000452.1:0-4911 GCF_056400045.1 Paenibacillus sp. 01L418 | reverse complement strand
CTTCTGTCCACCAAATGCTAGGGAGTAAAACAATGAGAGGATGAGAAACGCAACCAACAGGATAACACTACTTTTTCGTACCGATGCTCCGCCTAGTACCATTTCTTAAATACACCTCTTCCTTCAATTTTGAAATCGCTTTCAATAAGTGAATATCAAATAGACTCCGCCCAGTCACCTCCTAAAGTAAGGATAAAAACAAAGGAAAACCGTCACATCATAGTTCTGCTAAGTCGTTTGAACAAGAGAAAAGAAGATTGCACAAAGAAAATCGGGGGGAAATTGCGGTGTAAAGCGAGTATCTGATATGTTTCTCCCTTTATTGTACGAGGTGTCTCCATAACCAAAAAGAAGGTTGATTATGTTATTAAGGGATAAATATCTCTTATTCTTTGAAAATGGGTTTTAATTTCAACTTCATAGAAAACGGAATCGTTTAATATTATCCTTCTATAGCCATTTGTCCCCTCTGAGTTCGTTATTAGCAAAAGGTATCACAGCACAAAAAAACACGCTAAACTATAGCGTGTTTAACATAAATGCCCTGTGAGGCTTTCGAAAACCTTACCTAGTGAAACGCTTAATACGTTCTATTCAATACTTTTCAATGATTCAATCATATTAATTTGAGAAACTTTTCGCCGAAGCAGTAAATTAGAAAGCGTAGTAAGTAAGAACGCAAGCAGAATAGAAACTAACAAGATCGTTATGTTTAATTTATCTGGGATTTGCTGATGGGGACTCGACAATGCCTGAACAATAATGGTGTAGATATAACCGCTGATCGGTAACGCTACAATGACCGCAAAGGCGGTTAAAATGATATTTTCAGAGAAGATAAGCCGGTTTATTTTATTTTTTTGATAGCCTAATACCTTCAGTGTTGCAAGCTCACGAATCCTTTCATAAATGTTAATGGAAGATATCGTATAAATAGCCCCAAAGGAGAGTATGACCGCACAAATGATAAACATAATGAATACAAAACTATTTTGCCTCAAAATATATTGCGCGGATTTCTTTAGATCATTCTTATCTGCAATGGTGTCTACACGTTGATCCTGCTCAAAGAAATTACGAATGCTTGTCAGATCCGCCGAGCTGTTCGCTTTAACTAAAACCGAGGTTGGGCGATAGTCTATACCTAAACTATTCATATAATCTGGCGTGCTATAAAACGAAGGATTCGAATATTGGTTAGATATTTTTAAAACCTTCATGTTTACCGATTTTTGGTTAAGCTCTGGTGCTGTAAATTCCATTTGGATCGTATCGCCTTCTGCAATTTGATACTTGTCAGCGTAAGATTTGGGTATTAGTACACCATCGTTTTCTAAACGAATTCTTTTATCATTTTCATCAAAGAAATGAACAAGGTCGTTCTCTTTTTCCGTAACCACTAATGTGGCGTTTTCTTTGACATCCTCTTTTATAAAGGCAACAGGGAAGGTGGATAATCCATGGCTTTTTGCAATATTGGAAGGGAGATTAATCGAATCAGAAGATGTTCCTATCGCATAATCGACTCTCAAATCATAGGTATACACCTCTTCAACTTGATCAGCCACTTTCACCAAAGACATTTGTGTGCCAAATGCAGTGATCAATAAAACAGTGCTTACAACCACACCAACGGAGCTCGCTAAAGCTTTTTGTTTATTTAAAAATATATTTCTCAAAATGAGCTTATGGCTGTAGGAAATTCGGCTCCAAATACCCGGAATTTTTTCAATGAGCAGCTTCTTCATCTTCTTTGGCGGTTTAGGACGCATCGCCTGGGCTGCACGTTCATTTAATATCGTTCTGCCACTAAAGTAACATGACAGGATTCCAAAAGCGCTGGAGAAAATAATAGGAGGAATAATAGAAAATAATGAAAGTGTAAATGAAATGTCAGGCATAGAGTAAGCTCTTGCATTCGACGCCGTAATTAATGGAATAAATACAATAGCGGATATGACATAACCAAGAATAGAACCTATGATGCTTGCCAGCACAGGATACCCCATATAATGAAGCATAATATTTCTGTTTTTTACACCTAATGCTTTCATAATGCCTACTTGGTTTCTTTGTGAATCTATAATTCTCGACATCGTAAGGAACAGAATAATTGCTTCAATCAAAAAGAGAACAAGAGGTATAACCTTACTCATCAATTTATTATTATGTATCGTTTGGTTTAATTGAGAGTAATTGAAAGAACGTTCTTTACTTTCTTGGGTTAAATAAGGGAGTTGTTTGGATTGTTCCTCAATGGTTTGACCTATTTTATCCATATCGTAACCCTCTTGCGCCTCAATCATGACTTCATTATAGTAAAAGCCGTCTGCGATTGCAGGAATTGTCTCTTCGCCAATATAAGCGATTCCGCTGGTTTTATGGTCCTGCGTTTCGTTCTTTTTAGTATGTTCAACATTCYCAATCAAGCCGCTAATTGTAAAATTAAAGCTTCTGCCATTGCTGCTAATACTGATTGTGTCACCTAGTTGAAAATGATGTTCTTTGGCATAAGCGGAATCTAATACGATTTCATCCTGTTTTGACGGGATATTGCCCGTAATGATCGTAGGCGTATTTATTTCATTTTTTTCAGGAATCGAATGGATTTTTAATGTAGCTTTATAATCTTCAAAAGCTTGCGTGGCATCAAAACTATACCGTCCTTCTATTTTATGAATACCTGCAATCTCGCTTAGACGAGCCACATCATCGCTTGAAATTTGGCTGTAGTATACATTTAAATCGCTTAAATGATGTTCTTGAAAATAAACCTTCGTATACGCGCCAAGATTGTCGCTCAAAGTTACAAGACCCGTATAGAAGAAAGCTCCTACTGCGATAACCAAAACAAAAGCTATAAATTGTCCTATCGATTGTTTGATATCCCTTAATGACTTCAGTAATAATTTCATAATTACCACTCAATCCCTTCAACACTTTGTTTTTCCTCATTTATAGTGATGCTCTCTATCCTTCCGCTTTTAACCTTTATGACTTTATCAGCCATAGGAGCAATTGCAGAGTTATGTGTGACCACAACAACGCATTTTTTCGTATCTTTGTTCAAATCTTGAAGAAGCTTCAACACAGACTTGCCCGTTACATAATCCAAAGCTCCGGTGGGCTCATCACAAAGCAGCAGTAAAGGATTTTTGGCAACCGCTCTCGCGATAGCAACTCTTTGCTGTTCCCCTCCAGACAACTGGGAAGGGAAGTTTTTGATTCGGTCTTTTAATCCGACTTTATGTAAAATATCTTTAGCGTCCAAATGGTTTTTACATACTTCCGTCGCAAATTCAACATTCTCCAGCGTGTTTAAATTCGGAATCAAATTATAAAATTGAAATACAAAACCTATCTTCTCACCACGATATTCTGTTAATTTTTTTTCGCCTAATCTTGTGATTTCATGGTCACCAACAAACACTTGACCTRAAGTTGCTGTATCCATACCGCCAAGTATATTCAAGATCGTACTTTTGCCGGCACCACTTGCACCTAAAATGACAACGAATTCCCCTTCTGATATGGAAAAATCAACACCCGCTAGCGCCTTAATCGTTACTTCACCTATGTTGTATTCTTTGGTTACATTTTTGAAATCGATTAACTTTTTCACTACCTTCATCTCCTTGTATCCTATTTTTTAGAACATGGTTTGTTGTTTCACCGGTTAACTTATGGAGGCAACGCCCCATTGCTACACTATTTTTCCATCATATACCATCCAAAAGAAATGACCTTCCCTCGTTCGATGTATTTTGCGCTCGGTCTCTAGAAGGAAAGCCTCGAATTTAGCTGCTAATTCTGTTGCTCTGTTTGAAAGCATAACATTTGAATCCTGACCTCATGTATGTCTGGTATCAAAACGAAAAATAATAAATCCACCGATTAAATCCTGAAGATATTCAATATGTTTGAACCTGAGCGATGAAAGTTTAGTTGAATACGTTCTGAGCAAGAGTCAATCTTAAAAAAATAAAGTACAAGAAATCATTTTATTTACATTCAAAATGAGTTCTTGTACTTTATTTAGTTGCAGCGTGTAAACTTCTACTTAAAGCTTTGGGCCCATTCAGCAACCCTCCGACTACTTTCTTCTTCTGACAAATCCTCAATCCTAGTCATAATAGACCATCTTACTCCAAAAGGATCCAATATACTTCCGAATCGATCACCTGAAACAAAGTTTATAACCGGTTCCCTTATTTTTGCTCCTCTTGCTACCGCATTTTCAATTGCCTGATCAACATTAATTACGTAAATTCCTAAAGAATAACACGCATTGTCTTCATCTGGCGGCAAGACCAATTTATACGCCGGATTCGCTGCTCCCAGCTGCAAAAAACCATTTCCAAAATCTAATTCCGCATGAGCAATTATTTTATTGCCATTTCCATCAGGATATTCAGTAATATCCTTAACTCTTGCATTGAAAACAGTTTTATAAAACTCTATTGCTTCAGAAGGATTCTTCACTGTTATAAATGGGGTAATCGATGTGCAGCCGTTGGGTGTTCCATTCTTTGTATATTTACCTGACACTCCCCTATACTCTCTGCTTTCAGTCATTTTTACTCCTCCTTTAAATGATCATAATCGATCAATTTTATATATTCCGTATTATTCATTTGCAAGTTCTCCTTATTTAACAATTCATCAAGTAATACCAACACTCCATCGGTAATTAATGATTATCATCATTATAAAATAGCTTCACTGACATCTGCTGTCAGTGAAGCTATTAAAGTTGATAATATTCCATTAATTCCGACGTAACAGCAACAAGTTTTTCCTTCAAACTCTGTGGTTCGATTACTTGAATGGATTTCCCGTAGGATAGGAGAAAATAAGGGACATATAGATGAATTGATTTTTCCTCAAGTAAAAAGATTGCTTGATTTGATG